>CALHLF010000031.1 GCA_938034905.1 uncultured bacterium
ACTGGCTTTGCTCCTTGTATTTTTCCTGCAAAAGTATAATCTTTTAGCTTTTTCTCCCATTCTTTGATCTTTTTTTCGCCTTTTTCTAAATCTTGTATTTTATTTTTCAATACATCCCTTGATTTTTTAAGTTCTTTCTCCATATCTAAAAGACCCGGAAGTTTTTTACCTTCTAATTCTCCTCCATAAAGCATTGTATTTAATAATTCTTCAATTTTTTGTAATCCTTCCATGGAGAAGCTAATAAGTTCCATAGCCTTTCTACTTTGAAAGCCTAAATCTCCTATAAAATCTCCTATTTTTTCCACCTCATTAGAGAAATTATTTTCTTCTATTTCCTTTTTTACCTCCTCTGCAATCTTTAGAGCAGTTTTCCATTTTTCGTCTTCTTCTGCCCTTTCCTTAATATAATTGTAAAGTTTACTGAAACTTTTGGGATGGGATTTTAGGTTTTGGGATATGTAGTAAGCTTTGTTTTGGTAAGTTATTAATGTAAAGGGTAAGGTAAGGAATTCCTGAGGAATAGAGGGGGTATTTTCTTCCATGCTCTTTAATATACCTTTCAATATTTTTTGGTGGGCTTGATTAAGCATTAGAAATCCTTCTAAACCACTATAAAAGGATTTTAAGTTTTTCGCCATAGAAAGGTCTACAGGTGGAAGAGAAGGAAGAGCTGTAAAAGTTATTTCAGGAATTTTCAATTTATTTCCTCTTAATGAGAGGATTATTTTCCCATCAGGTATAGGATAGGTAAACCCTGTAACCCTTACAGTTTTTCCAAGGACCATAACCATAAAATTTTCTGGATTTTCTAAATTAAAGTCATCAGCAGAAAATTCTGTAGATATAACTATCCTAAAGGGAAGATCCTCAATAGTTTTTATATATACTTCTATATCTAAATTACCCCTTTTTCCTATAAATTCCTTTGGATTAGAGACCTTTCCATTATATCTGTAAGTTATTTTGAACTCTAAAGGTAATTTTTTAGAAATTTCCGCTTTTAAGTAGATATTCTTAATGCCATTAGAGACTCCATAAAGTTTTAAAAAATTAGGAGATGATATTATTTTTATATCCTCATTATAGATATCTATATTTTTCAAATATTTTACATCTTTTATTAGAGAAAAATTTCCCCTTCCCCTTACCTCAATCCAGTTAACAAGATCCATTCTTTGGATTTTTCCATCATAGTTCAAAAGGGCATAAATAGTTTCGTCATTCTTAACGCTAAAAGATCCACCAAAGGAGAAGCTAATAAACAATAAACCTATAACTCCAATAATGATTAGTACTTTTCTCATCCTTTTTACCTCCTTTTTCTAATAAAAGTGAGTTTTTCAACAATAGGATCTAATGTTATTAGAAGAGGTATTATGAATAATGTTACGAAAATAACACTTATGATAGCACCTCTGCTGACAAGCATAGCAAGATTTTGGGCCATAAATATATCAGAGAATATTCCTAAGGGAAGAGAGATAAAGAACATAGTACCTGCACTGGTAAGAATACTGTTTATACCTTCAAAGGCAAAATGAGCAATTGATATTTTATCAAGCCCTTTGCTCTTTGCCTCTAAATACCTAGAAGTTAAAAGTACTGCATAATCAATGGTAGCTCCCAATTGAATTGCTCCTATAAAAAGATTCGAGGAGAAAAATATAAAGCCATAAGTTAGATAATCTATAAATAGATTTAAGCTTATAGCCATTTGTATCACAGTTACTAAGAGAAAGGGAATAGGAATAGATAAAAAGGATAGGGCTATAACACTAAAGATGGCAAATAAAGAAATAAGATTTACTTTATTTAGATCCTTTGTAGATAGATTTTTCATGTCATAATTAAGGATAGGAACTCCTGTAATTTTTATATTAAACTTATCCTCTATATTCTTTCTTAATTTTTCTACGAATTTATAGGATTCCGCGGTAGCATAGGGAAGATTTATATCTAAAGAGACGTAGGATATATCATCTTTAAAGAAATTCTCTTTTACGTTTTTGGGCACCATATATTCAGGAAGAAGAGGATCCACCATGTCATAATATCCCATAATTCCAGTTATTTTATCTTCTTCCTTCAAAATGCTTATAATCTTTTTCCAGTTTTTAGGAGACTCTTTTCCAATAAGAAAAATTGTAGATCTCTTCTCAAATATATCCTCGAGTTTCCTTTGTCCCACAATGGAAGGCATCTCTTCAGGAAGTCCTCTTAAAATTTTGTAATCCATGGGGAATTTTGGACTTAAGAGAAGAGAGATAAAACCAACTAAGAATAAAACAAGAATTATAGGTCTTCCCTTAACTATAAAATTAAAAAGTCTTTCTCCAGAAAGTCTTAGAACCCATCTTTTTGCATTGGCCCATTTATTATTAAAATGATAAAAGAGAATAGGAAGAAGGGTCAAGGATAGTATAAGAGAAATTAATACCCCTCTTGTTAAAATAAATCCCAATTCTTTTCCTAGACCAAATTTCATCTGGGTCATTGCAAGAAAACCTGCTATAGTGGTTCCTGCACT
Source organism: uncultured bacterium (assembly GCA_938034905.1). Taxonomy (GTDB): domain Bacteria; phylum Dictyoglomota; class Dictyoglomia; order Dictyoglomales; family Dictyoglomaceae; genus NZ13-RE01. The sequence goes on from CALHLF010000031.1 coordinate 2,531, forward strand.
GGCCATTAAGCTTTTTGCAGTGGATTTTACTGCCATCCATCCTGCTTCTTCTTTATCTTTATCTTTTATCTCCTCCTCATACCGATGATACAGGAATATAGCATAATCCATGGTAACTCCCATCTGTAATATTCCTACAATCATACGAGATAAAAAGCTAATCTCTTCTCCTAAAAGAGTAGAGATTGCAGTATTTACTAATATTGCAAGGAATATGTTGTAGTATATTAAAAGGGGAACATACATAGTGGGAAAGATAAAGAATAAAAAAAGAATTACAAAAATACTTCCTATAAGGAGATATTTAATAGTTTCTTTTTGGGTTATATCACTTAGATCCTGGGCTATTGCTGCACTACCTGTGAAATATGCTCCTTTAGGTAGAAGTTTTTTAATTTCTTGAGAGGCCTTTTTTGTAAGAGGAGCTTGAGAGCTTTCTATAAAATCTACTTTTAAAAAGGTATAGCCATCTTTTATAAAATTTTCTTTTAAATCTTCGTTCCAGAAGTATTCAGGCAAGAAAATATCTTGAAAGTTAGATATCCATGATACTTTAGAAACACCTTTTATTTTTAATATCTTGTTTTTAAAATCATCTACCTCCTTAGGGTCTCTAAAGGGAAGAAGAAGATAGGCTTCATCTCCCAATTTAAACTTTTGTTTTAAAGTATTAATAGCCTCTACCGATGATAAATCCTTAGGAAGTAAAGAATATAAATCATAATTAACCTTTAAATGAAGAGTAAGATAAAGGGATAAAAGGAATAAAGCCAAAGAGAGAAAAATTATATATTTTGAATACTTAAAGGCAAACTTATATATTTTCTCCATATTTTTCCACCCTTCCTTTACAAGCTTGAGGATAGGCCTAATATTTTTCCTGTAAGATCTATAATATACTGTACCAGCTGGGAGATTTTTTCTTTATCTTCCATATTCTCTAATCCTTGACGCAATAGTCCATAAACACCATAAAGGATGAAAACTGAAGTCTTTTGAGGATCTAAATTCTTAACCCTTTTAATGTTCTCTATAAACTCAGAGAAGGGATTGACAATTTTATCAAGAATTTTGAGGGATATCTTAACTCTTAAGGGAAAATATTGAGAATTAGAAGGCAAATAGGCCATGGATTGAATATCTTCAAAGATTTTTATTACTGTATTTACAATCTGGTTATACTTTTCTTGAAAGGAGAGATTTTCTTTTTTAAATATTTGAAAAAGTTCTTTAGTGGAATTTTCAACATAATATTGAATGGCTTCTTCAAAGATCTCCTCTTTAGAGGAGAAGTAATAATAAAACATGCCAGGAGAGCCTTTAACCTCTCTTAGAATATCTCTTACAGAGGTTTTTTCATAACCCTTTTTAAGAAAAAGTTTAAGGGCAATTTCTATTAATTCTTTTTTTCTTAATTCAGGTTCCTTAACAGTTCTCATAATTTATCTCTTTATAGAACGACGTTCGTTCAATAATATATTATTAAGAAAAGGGAAAGTCAATATCTACTTTAAGCTGAAATCTTCACTTTTTTAAAGAGAATAAAAAAGTCTCCTTTCATAAAAAATATTGAGAATAAGAATTACCACCTTCAAAAAGAAAATCTATATTCATAGCAGAGATTTTTGAAAAAAAGTGGGGGATTTTAGGTACTACCCTTAAGAAATATAGATAAGTTCTTAGTGAATAAGCCATAATAGAAATTTTTTCTAATTTCATGGTAAGATAACTTTAACTTCTTTATTATACTGGTACCTATCTACTTTTAGATCAAATTATTTCCTTTTCAAGTTATTAAACAAATTTTATAATACTAAAAGAAGGATTTTGGGAGGTGAATTATGGAAAAGAGAGAATATAAAAATAAGGAGTTTATTTCTATTATTGGTTTAGGAGGAGTAGCGGTAATGAATGAAGAACAAGAATTTGCTAATAAATTAGTAGCAGAAGTTATAGAAAGAGGAATAAATTATTTTGATGTGGCACCATCTTATGGAAACGCAGAAGAAAGATTAGGCCCTGCTTTAAGAGGAAAGAGAGATAAAGTATTTCTTGCTTGTAAAACTGCAGAAAGAACAAAAGATAATGCTTGGAGAGAACTTCATGAATCTTTAAAAAGACTTGAGACTGACTATTTTGATTTATATCAGCTCCACGCCATGACTACAGAAGAGGATTTTGAAAAAGCAATGGGGCCCAATGGGGCAATGGAGGCTTTTTTAAAGGCAAAGGAGGAAGGGATAATAAGATATATAGGTTTTTCTGCTCATTCTGTTAAGATTGCCTTAAAACTTTTAGATGCCTTCAATTTTGATTCTATTTTATTTCCCATAAATTGGGTACTTTATTTTAATGAAGATTTTGGTCCCCAAGTGGTAGAAAAGGCAAGAGAAAAGGGAACAACTATATTAGCTATAAAACCCCTTGCAAAATCTTTAGTCCCAGAAGGACAGGAAAGACCTTACAATAAATGTTGGTATATCCCTGTAGATGATAGGGATTTGGCTGAATTAGCATTAAGATTTACCTTATCTCAACCAATAGCTTCCGCTGTACCTCCTGGAGAATATAAATTCTTTATGTGGGCATTGGAAATTGCTGAAAATTTTAGACCAATAACTGAAGAGGAAATAAAATATCTAAGAGAGAAAGCAAAGGGCCTTATTCCCATATTCAAATTAGAAGTTTAATAATTTTTTAATTTGCTGATTCAATACCTATTTAGTATAATTTGGGGGTATTAAAGAAAGGCAGGTGATAATATTTGGATTTTCTTTTGATACCAAGAAAAGAGGAAGAGATAGAAAAGGAGCAAGATGTTATTATAATTGGAGGAGGGCCAGCAGGTCTTACCGCTGGAATATATACAGGAAGAGCTCGCCTAAAAACTCTTCTTATAGAGGAATCTTCCATAGGAGGACTTGCATCTTTAACTGCGACTATTGAGAATTATCCAGGATTTCCAGAAGGAATAACAGGAAAAGAACTTTCCAGAAGATTAGAAGAACAGGCAAAAAAATTTGGAACAAAGATTTTAGATGCCAAGGTTTTAAGTTTGACCCTTGATGGAATTTGGAAGATTGTAGAAACTACAAAAGGAATTTATAGGGCTCCTTCAGTAATTATATGTAGTGGAACAAAGCCCAAAAAATTAGGTATTCCGGGAGAAAGAGAGTTTTTAGGGAAAGGTGTCTCCTATTGTGCAGTTTGTGATGGAGCATTTTTTATAGGGAAAAAAGTTGCAGTAGTGGGAGGTGGAGATGCCGCAGTAGAAGAAGCTTTATATCTTACCCATTTTGCTGAAGAGGTATATATAATTCATAGAAGGGATGAGTTAAGAGCAGAAAAGATAACCCAAGAAAAAGCCTTTTCTAATCCTAAAATAAAGTTTTTATGGAGCCATATAGTTAAGAAAATAGAAGGGGATAAAAAGGTGGAAAGATTAATACTAGAGGATTTAAAAACAAAGGAAGAAAAAATCTTTCCCGTAGATGGAGTATTTATATATATTGGGCTTACCCCTCAAACAGAGTTATATTCTTCTCTATTGAAATTGGATGAGAATGGATTTATTATTACCGATGAGAATATGCAAACCTCTGTCCCTGGCATTTTTGCAGCTGGAGATGTGAGGGTAAAATCTTTAAGACAGATTGTTACTGCTTTGAGTGATGGCGCTATTGCAGGAGTTTCTGCAACTAAATATCTTGAAGAAATTAAATTTAAAGGAGGAATTTAAATATGGCGTTACTAAGAGATGAAGATAGAAAGTATTTAGAGAATCTTTTCAAAGAAAATCTAAAAGATAAGGTAAAAATAATACTTTTTAGTGAGAAATCTTCTGGAAGTAAATTATATATCCCAGGAAGGATAGAATGTCCCTATTGTCAACAAACAAGAGAAATTTTAGAAGAAGTTGTTAGCCTTTCTGAATTATTGGAATTAGAAGTTCACGATTTTCTTGCAGAAGAAATATTAGCTAAAAAATATGGAATAGATAAAATTCCTGCAATTTTATTCCAAAAAGATGATGAGGTATTAAATTTAAGATTTTTTGGAATTCCATCAGGTTATGAATTTTCCACATTGATAGAGGATATAGTAGATATCTCTCGAGGAGAAACTCATCTTTCAGAAAAAACCAAAAACTTTCTTAAAACCCTAACAAAACCAGTACATATCCAAGTTTTTGTAACTCCCACCTGTCCTTATTGTCCTCGGGCAGTAAGACTTGCCCATCAGATGGCAATGGAAAACAAATTAATAACTGCAGATATGATTGAAGCTATAGAATTTCCCCATCTTGCAGAGAAGTATCAGGTTTCAGGAGTTCCCAAGAGTATAATAAATGAAACTGTAGAAGTAGAAGGAGCAGTCCCTGAGGATATTTTTGTAGAATATGTTAAATCTGCTATAAAAGCCTAATCTATCTTTCCAAAGAAGTAATCTCGAGCCTCACCCACAAGATATAAAGAGCCTGTTATCAAAATAAGATCATCGGGTGAGGCTTTTTTATATACATCCTCCAAGGCAGACGGAAAATCTTTATAAAAATAAATAGGTTTTCCTTTATCCTTTACATCTTCCCCTAATTCTTCAGGATTTTTTGTACGGGGGCTGGGAAGGGGTAAAAAATGAAAACTATATACCAAAGGTTCCAAGGTATTAAGAAAGGAATAGGAGTCCTTATCCTTCATCATACCACAAATTAAAAATAGTCTTTCAAATTTTATATAATCTTCTAAGGTTTCCTTTAAGGCAATAGCAGAAGAGATATTATGAGCCCCATCAAGAATTATCAAAGGATCTTTTTTTACTATTTCAAATCTTCCCGCCCAATTTATCGACGAAAATCCCTTTTTAAAATCCTCTGAGGAAATATCCCAGCTAAGATTCAAAGATAAACTTGCATAAGAACATACTGCATTTACCAATTGGTGAGCTCCCAACAAAGGAATACTGAAAATCTCCTCTCTTCCATTTCCAGAGATTACAAAGATCTGTTCCTTAAGATTAGAGGCTATCTTCTTCCAAGTATATAAATCATCCACCTTTAAATAAAAAGCCTTCTTGCTAATAGCAACCTCCTTTATAGCTTTCCAAGCCGAAGGATCCTGAGGAGAACAAATTAACGGAATCTTCTCCTTAATTATACCTGCCTTCTCTCGAGCAATTTCTGGCAAGGTGTTCCCAAGAATATGCATATGATCAAAACCTATGGGAGTTATAATAGAGACCATGGGGAGAATAGTATTTGTGGCATCTAATCTTCCTCCCAGCCCCACTTCTATTACCACAAAATCCAACTTCTTTTTATAAAAATATAAAAAAGCAATAGCAGTTAAAACTTCAAAAAAAGTAGGGGGCCCATATATAGGATGTTCCCCTGCCTTTTTTATAAAAGGTTTTGCTTCTTCAATAAGTTCCACAAATTCCTCTTTACTTATCCATCCCTCATGAGTAGATATTCTTTCCCTTATAGTTTGAAGATGGGGAGAAGTAAATAGTCCAACTTTATAACCCTTAGATTTTAATATAAAAAAAATCATAGCAGAGGTAGAGCCCTTTCCTTTAGTTCCAGCTATATGAAAGGCCTTAAGAGATCTATGAGGATTTCCCATTACATCTAATAGATGGTTCATCCTTTCAAGATAAAACTTTTTCTCCCCATAATTCATTTGATCCAAATGTCTTTCATAATTTATAAAACTATATAAATAGTTTACCGCTTCCTTATATTCCATAATTCTCTCCTTATTACTTTTCTTTGGGATTTTATACTAAAAAATTTTTTAGGACAAATGAAAATTTGGGGAAAAAGTGATAAAATATAATTGAAAATTATCTCAAGGAGGAGTTAGAAAATGGAAGAGATTAAAGTACCAATTGGAGTATCTGCAAGACATATTCACTTATCTATAGAAGATAAAGAAAGACTTTTTGGACCAGGATATAAAATTACACCAAGAAATCCTTTATCCCAGAAGGGTCAATTCGCCTGCGAAGAAGAGGTAGAGGTTATTGGTCCTAAAGGAAGAAGTTTAAAATTGAGAATTTTAGGGCCAGAAAGAAAATCAACCCAAGTAGAATTATCTCTAACTGATGCTATTTTCCTTGGTCTACAGCCTCCTGTTAGAGACTCGGGAGATATTGAGGGAACACCAGGAATTAAAGTTATTGGCCCTAAAGGGGAAGTGAATCTTGAAAAAGGCGTTATAATTGCATGGAGGCATATTCATACACCAACCCAAATGGCAGAAAGATTGGGACTTTATGATAAACAACTGGTTAAAGTAAGATTGGAGACTATAAGAGCATTGATCTTTGAGAATGTTTTAATTAGGGTAAGAGATGATTTTGTTTGGGAATTACATATTGATACCGATGAGGCAAATGCTGCAATGGTAAAAACAGGAGATGTAGCTACATTAATATTAGAAGAAGTAAAAGAGAAGGTAAGGTTATAATTTTTTTGGGGGAGAAAAAATCTCCCCCTTTTATTTAATTTTTAAATCTACTCTTCCTCCTGCACCCCATATTTTTGTAATTATATTCTCTAATCCTTCTTCCTTTCTCTCAGAAAGCCACAATTTCCCGTAAATATTGCCAAGCTTTATAAAGTCAGAAACCTTTAAATCTTCCCTTAATCTATTTATTCCCACCTTCAACATTTCCCTTATAAAGTTTAAATCCTCAGGAAGATTTATGGAAGATACCCTTTCCCAAAGTTCTTCATATTTTCCCAACAATCCATCTTTATCAGCTAAATTTCCTATCTTCTTTGAATAATACTCTATCCAGAAATTTCCCTCGGGTTTTCTTTTTTGAAATTCTCTTCCCAATATTTCTGTAAAATATCTAAATATAAAATCTCCAAAAACTACTCGCTTAATAGTCTCTGAAAAGAAAGTCTCTCCAAAAGCCTTTCTTACCATAAGAATATCCTGACCTTCCCCTGATAGTGCCATCCATTTCTCCTCCCATTTCCCATTTCCTTCAGCAATTTCCATTCCTGCAAGAATCAATGGATCTAAAAGGGAAAAGAGACATTCTGAGCCATCATCTCCCCAGGCGGTAATTAAAAATCCAGGAAGTTTTTCCCTTTTTGCGGGAGCAAAAAAGTTTTTAAGATTTGCAAGAGCTATATCAAAGTTTGGGTAAAACCTTGACCAATTGGAAAGTCCAGGACATGCCAATTCCTTTTTCTTTCTCTCTCCAAACATATTTATCTTATTCTCAAAATGTTCCTCAGAAAGGTCAGTATAATCCCAATTGGCAATAAAAACTTCATCCCATATATCACTTTCTAATACCACCTTCCATCTTTCCTTCTCCTCTTCCCTTAAGTACATTCCCGTTAACATATCTCCCCACACCATGGGAATCTTCCCCTTATCTTTCACCATATTTATCATGTTCCTATGATGCATCTCAAAAAGAGAAGGTCCTTCAAAGACTCCTGTCTTATCTAAACTTCTTCCCCTCCCCAATGCCCAGGTTTCATCCCCTCCAATATGAATATACCTTGAAGGGAAGAACTCTAAAACTTCAGAAAGGAGATCATATGCAAAATCCCTTGCAGATTTGTTAGAAACATCTAAACATCCTTCTTGAGGTCTATGCCATTCACTAAATTTTGTAAAGTCAAGTAAAGATAGAATATGTTCCATATGACCACAAAGTTCTAAGGATGGAAAAACCTCTATCCCTAAACTTCTACCATAATCTATAATTTCCCTCAATTCTTCCTCTTTTAGTCTTCCTCTAAGAACACCAATTTGGGGATATTTCCTCCAAGGGAATAGATCCTCAAAGTATATGGCAAAATAATTATATTTAAGAAGGAAAAGCCATTTTAAAAGCTTTTTAAAGGTATTTAGATTAGGGACACCGCCTCTTGCTATATCCAAATGGTATCCCCTAAAGGAAAAGAAAAGTTCTTCTTCAATCTCTACTTCGGGAAGAATATTCTTGTTTTCCGTAATAAGTTGAATGATTGTTGCATAACAAATATTTTCTTCTCCCCAAATATTAATTAATCTTTCTTTTATCTCAATACCTGTTCCCTTCTTCTCCACTTTATTTATTCTCCATGTGCCCTTAGGAATGTTAAATTCTTTTAAGAGAAAATCTGGAAAGTTTTCAAATCCATCAAAGGAAAACCACTTGCCTTTAAACTCCAATCTCTTAGGCTCAGGTACCACATAAATTTTCCCTTCCATTTTATTACCTCCCACTTTTAATTTTTTAGCTTAAGAAGATATAATATAAAGAAAAAGTTTGGAGGAAGGCTAATGAGTAGATTTTTAGTGGTATTTCTTATTGGGGTAATAGTGGCTCTTATCTTTTCATTACAGAATAATTCATCTACAATTGTATATTTTGGACCTTGGCAATTCCAAGGCCCCATTGCTTTAATTCTATTAATATCCTTTTCCTTGGGATTCTTTTTAAGTCTAATTTCTGTTATCCCTGTATTGATAAAGAACAAGTTTACCATTTTAAAGCAACAAAAAAGGATAGAAGATTTAGAAAAACAAATATCTGAAAAAGAAATGAAATCATAAAATTACTTAAGCCTCTTTTCGAACTTCTCGGTATCCACATTAGATCCCTTTATTAGAATATTTTCAGGCCCTTTGATCCCCAATCCCACCTCTACTGCCCTTTTTATCTGAGGATGATCCCACATATTCTTATCTTGAATAGCAGGAGTTGTCCCAAGAATTTTTAAAAGGGAAAGCCCCACCATATCACAGGCAATTCTATCAGGAGATGCAATAATCATCATAGGTTCCCTTACTTCTCCCCTTGCAGGTCCCCCACTAACAAATACTTTACTTGCATCTAATATATTTAAGGCTGGACTAAAGGCAAGATTTAATTCTGCTATCATCTCCTTTATATATCTTGAGCTATGCATTACCATTCTATCTTGTCTATGGATAAAACCTACAAAATTTTTCAGAGACATAGTAAAATCTGTAATAGAATGAGTCTTAACCACTGCCACATTAATGATGTGGTCCACTTCCTTTAATATTTTTGGTATTCTAAAACCATTACTCCAATATTTTGCCTTTTCAGGTTTTACCCATACCCATTCCATATTATCCAATGCATATAATTCTACTTTTAATCTTTTAGCTACCTCTGCAATTCCTACCTTTTCCATATTTCTCATGGTGTTAGGCCAGGGCACCCCTGAACAATCAGCAACTATTATTCTTTTTGCTCCTCTTTCCTTTACCATCAAAATTACTTCTTCCAAGACTTGGGGGTTTGTGGTTCCGGGATAGGGATCATCAGAATTTACATTAGGTTTTATTAAAACAGTATCTTGAGGTTTTATAAAGTTAAGACCTCCTACCATATTAACTGCAACCCTAACCGACTGTCTTATATCTCTCTCCTTTGCTATACCCACCGGAGCAATTTCTGATACTTTTTGATTTGTTAATTCTGCAGTTTCCAAAGATAAATTCTGCACAATTCTTTGAATATCAAATCTACTAAAATCCTCATTTTTAAAAGAAAATTCTTTTCCATTTTTCAGAAGACCTTGAGAGATTAAGAAGGCAACTCCTAAACCTAAGTTTAAAATCTTTTTATTATTTTTCACTTTTTATCACCTCTTATCTAATATTCCTTAATCTTGGGTCAAGGAGATCCCTTAAACCATCACCAAAAAGATTAAACCCTAAAACTAAGAAGACTATAGCTAATCCCGGAAATATTGCAGTCCAAGGAGCAATAAGCATAAATCTTCTAGCACTACTTAACATATTTCCCCAAGATGGATATGGAGGCTGAATTCCTAATCCTAAGAAACTTAAAGCAGATTCTAATAAAATAGCTAAGGATAAACACAAAGAAGCCTGAACAATTATTGGAACAAGAATATTAGGCAAAATATGCCTAAATAGTATATGTAACTTGCTTCCACCTATAGCAAAGGCACTTTGAACAAAATCTAAATTTTTAATACTTAAAATTGAAGCTCTAACTAATCTTGCAAATTGTGGTGTATAGACTATTCCAATAGCAATTATTACATTATAAGTTCTTTCTCCTAAAATTGCCATTATAAACATGGCAAGGAGTAAAGGAGGAAAGGAAAAAAGTACATCAACAACTCTCATTAATAGATTATCTAATCTTCCTCCCCAAAAACCAGAGATAACTCCTAAGAATATTCCTAAGGATGAAGCAATAGAGGTTGCAGAAAGGCTTATTAAAATAGAAATTCTACTCCCAACCATAATTCTTGAGAAAATATCTCTCCCAAATTCATCAGTTCCTAAAAAATGTTCTAAGGATGGAGGTTTTAAAACCTTGTTATAGTCCATCTCTAGAGGATCATAAGGAGTCCAAAAAATCCCCAATATTGCCATAGATAAATAGAAAATAATAATAAATAATCCTACAATAGCTATAGGACTCTTGCTAAGTTTTATAAAAAACCTCATCCTTTCCTCCTATTCATATCTAATTCTTGGATCTATAAAGGCATAAAGAAGATCTGTCAATAAATTTATAAGAACAAATAAAAATGAGATAACTAAAACTATACCTTGGAGAAGAGGATAATCTCTTTGAAAAATGGCATATAAAGCTAATCTTCCCATACCTGGAAGAGCAAATACTTCCTCAATAACAATTGCTCCTCCCAATAAATATCCTGCATTAAATCCTAAGACTGTTACTATTGGAAGTAAGGCATTTCTTAAAGCATGCTTAAAAAGTACAACCCTTTGGGAAAGACCCTTTGCTTTTGCTGTCTTAATATAATCCATTTGAAGAACTTCTAAAATATTATTCCTTGTAAACCTCATCACTACTGCTCCCAAACCAAGTCCTATAGCTAAGGATGGGAGAAATAGCATCTTAATATTCATAAGTGGATTTTTAGAAAAAGGAACAAAATTCCCCATAGGGATAAAACCTTCTATGGATGAGAATAGGATAACAAAAAGAGTAGCAAGCCAAAATTGTGGTAAAGAAAGTCCTAAAAGTCCCACAATCCTTATCAAGATATTAATAATAGGATTTTGCTTTAAAGAAGATAAAATCCCTAAGGGAATTCCGATAATTATTGAAAGAAATAAAGAAAAGAAAGTTAATTCCAAGCTAAGGGGAAGTCTATTTAAAATATCAGGAAGAACTGGTCTACTTGTCCTTAAAGAATAGCCAAAATCTCCTTTTAAAATCCTAGATAACCATTCTAAATATAAAATTGGTATAGGTTTATCTTCTCCAAAAATTCTTTTTAGTTCTTCCATTTGTTCGGGAGTTGCTTCTACTTGGGTTCCTAAAAATAACTCTATAGCACTTCCTGGAATGAGTCTTACTAAGAAAAAAACTAAAATGGAAACTCCCAATAATACAGGAATAATAGATAACAATCTCTTTAAGATGTACTTTTTCACCTTCTCTCCTCCTAAAGGGAGAGATTATTAAATCTCTCCCTTTTAAAATAATTATATTACCTTTCTAACCATGTGTTTGCAAGATAATATAGAGAGCCATTTCCTACCTGTTTAAAACCTTTTACATAGGGTTTTAGAACTTGAGTTTCATAAGGGACATAGAGGAAAATTACAGGTGCCTTTTCTGATATTAGATATTGTAATTTATCATATATAGGCTTCCTTTCTTCATATTTTGTTAACTTTCTTCCTTCTTCTAAAAGTTTATCTACTTCCTCATCTTTAAATAAGAAATTATTAACGGCTCCTTTACTATGTAATATACGGTATAAAAATCTATCAGGATCAGGATCTCCTCCTCTAAGTTCCACCATAGAATCAAAATCTCTTTTTCTCCATCTATCAATGTACATTCCCCATTCAAGAACTTCTAACTCTGGTTTAAGTCCTATCTTTTTTAGTTGATTTTGTATAACTTGAGCTACAGCAATTCCTCCCTCATAAGTTGGCGAACAGACAATTTTAAATGAAAATCCATCAGGATATCCCGCTTCTACTAATAAATCCTTAGCCTTCTTTATATTTGGCCTTGAGAAAGGTAGAAGTTTATAAGATTTTGCCCATTTTTTTACAGAAGCAGGTATGGGAGATGTGGGCATAGCCATACCAAATTCAGCAGTAGCAACAATTTCTTCTCTATCAATTGCAAGAGCAATTGCTTGTCTTACTCTTATATCGTTAAAGGGTTTTCTTGTGGTGTTAAATCCAAAGGTTCTAACATTTATTCCCGGCTTTTGGATAACAATAAGACTTGGATCTTTCTTAGCTTGCAAAATAACACTACCATCATTAATTGTTGCCATATCAAGAGTACCTGCCTTTAAGCCTGCAAGGAGAGAGGTTTGTTCTGGTATAACCCTATAGATTACCTCATTAAGATAAGGAAGTCCCTTTTCAAAATAATCAGGATTCCTTACAAGTCTCATATAATTATCTGGGACCCATTCCGCTAATTTGAAAGGACCAGTACCTACAACATTTCTTTGAAGATTTCCATATTTCTCGACCTCCTCCTTGGGAACAATAGCACAATTGTTAGAGGCAAGTCCACTTAAAAGAGATGCTAATGGTGTAGATAGTTTGATCTTAACAGTGTATTTATCAATTATCTCAATACTGGATATAGGTTCAATGAATGAACGACCTGGGGAGGCGGTCTTTGGATCAAGAATTCTTTCCAATGTATATTTTACATCTTCAGCTGTAAGCTCTCTACCATTATGAAATTTAACACCTTTCCTAAGATAAAAAATGTAAGTTAAATTATCGAGAATTTTCCAAGATGCTGCAAGATCAGGTACTATATTTAAGTTGGAATCATATTTAACAAGTCTATTATAAAGTAAGTCTATCCTTCTAAAAGAAGAAAATGCGGTTACTATATTAGGATCTAAACCTACCACCTCCTGATCTACGCCAATAGTTAATGTTCCTCCCGTCTTTATTTGGCTTGAGGAAAAAGATAATATAACAAACAAAATTATGAAAGAAATTAAAAGAAATCTTCTCATTTTATTTTCCTCCTTTTAAGCTATTTTTATAAAAAGATTCTTTTTTCTCACCCCCAATACTTATTTGTGTTAAGGTATCAATTTACAAAAGCCTTGACATCTGCCACTTTTTAAAAACCACAGCATAGTTTACTCCAATTTCCAATCCATGAACCCTAACCATGGATTTATAAAATCCTTTATATGGAAAATAAGAAAGGTTTCCTTTAAAATCTAAGCTTTTTTCCTCTCTAAAAATTCTAAATTCCTCAAGAGCTAAAAACCATTTATTAACCTCTTCTTCCTCCAAAGGAATGTATAAATCTGGAGAAAACTCCTTTAAATCTTCAAAATTCTCTCCAAAGAGAACATTCTCAAGGGAAAGAGAATAACCTGAAATTTTTAATATCCTTTGAAGGATTTCTAAAATTAAAAAATGGGTTTTTCTATGGGTAGGATGCCAACTTCCACCCCAATGGGTAATCAAAAAATCAGGTTTTTCCTTGAGAAGAAAAACAGTAATATCATTTATAACAGATTCCTTTAAGAGATCCTCCTTCCTAATTTGGAGACATTCTGAGGATACCCCCAAAATTTTCTCTGCTCTCTTCATATCATTATATATAGGATCCTCTTTATTTCCTGTAAGAGAGATAAATTTTATTTCATGACCAAAGGAGGAGTATTTAACAGCAAGGCCTCCTGCCATCAATTCTGCATCCATAATATGGGCACCAATAGCAATTATTTTCATTTTTTTAAAGGTGGAAGAGAGATTTTTCCTCCTAAAACAGGATATTTTGCTCCTGAGGCAGAAGGAACATTATTAGGAATTCCAAAGAGCATCTCATCGGCTAAAACTGCCCAAGTTACTGCTTCCCTTGCATCATTAGGAATTCCAAAATCTTCATGGGTCTTAACATTAACGGGATAAAGACGTTTTTTAAGCCATTCCACCATAGTCTTATTATATGTTCCTCCTCCCCCTAATATAACCTCTTGTAGTTCATAACCCTTTGGATAAAATTTTTCATAATTATAGGCAATAGCCTCTACAGTAAAGGCTGTTAAAGTAGCAATAATATCTTCAGGAGAAAGATTTCTTTTTTCTGCCATTTTTAATACTTCTCTAAAAAATTCTTCCCCGAACAATTCCCTTCCGGTAGTTTTTGGAGGTTCCCTTTTGATATAGGGATGATTTAAAAGATAAGAAAGAATTTCTTTATCAATTTTTCCCTTTCTTGCTATGCTTCCATCGGGATCGTATTCCCATTTCCCCTTGGTAAAATATCTTACCCCATAATCGATAAGAATATTTCCAGGTCCACAATCAAAGGATTTTAAGGAGTCCCATGAGATATCCTTAGGGAGAAAGGTTACATTAGCAATTCCTCCAATATTTTGAACTGCTCTATTTATATTGTTATCCTTAAAGAGGATATAATCCACGTATACGCTTAAGGGAGCTCCATGTCCTCCCCCCGCAATATCTGCTGCCCTTAGGTCCATAATAGTAATAGTTTCCAATCTATCTGCAATAACTGCCGATTCTCCTATCTCCATATGGGCTCCTTTGTAATTGTTTTCCTCTGATGGAGGATCATGATATAAAATTGGTCCTTGGGCAGAAATTGCAAAAAGTTCCTCTTTTTTAATATTTAGTTTATCTAACAATTCCAATCCAGCTTCAGAAAAAACTTCACCAATTAAGTGATGAAGTCTTACTAAATCCTTTGCTCTAAAGGAATTTGGAGGATAAACTTGAAAAATTTTCTCTTTAATTTCCTTTGGATAGGGATATTGAAGATGGCCTATGAATTTAATCTTTTTTTCTTCCCTTAATCCCTGGACTTCTATTAGGGCACAAGAAATTCCATCGCAGGATGTCCCTGACATCATTCCTAATACTAATCTCTTTTTATCAGGAGAGATATCCTTTGTAAACATCATTTTCCTCTATATACTTAATTCCACATAAAGTTGATACCTATCTCCCCTCAAAACAGATTCCACAAATTCTCCAGGTCTTCCATTTTCTAAAAAGGTTAATCTTTGAACATAAAAAACAGGGGTATTTTTTGGAATCTCTAATTTTTCTGCCTCATAATTATTGGGTAACCTCACCCAATAGATTTCTTCTGCTTTTTTAAAAAATATGTTGTATTTTTTTCTTAAATATTCATATAATGAACCCCTTCCCAACTCAGTTTCATCAATAACAGGGAATATATCTGAAGGAAGATAGGCTACTTGAAGTCCCATAGGATTATTATCTGCAAGTCTTAACCTTTCTAATTTCCAAACCCTTATATTCTCTTTTATTTTTAATTTCTCTTGGATTATAAAGGGAGGGAACATAAGCTCTAAATTTAAGATGATACTATCAGGTTTTAAATTTCTTGAGAGCATATCTTGAGTAAAATTAGTAAGCTTTCCCAATCTTTGTTGGACCTGAGGAATACTTACAAAGGTTCCCTTACCCTGCTTTCTATATAATAATCCCTCTTGAACCAAATCATTAATCGCTCTTATTACAGTCATTCTTGAAACATTATATTCCTCCATTAATTCCTGCTCTGAAGGAATTTTGCTTCCTGGAAGATACTCTCCTTTTAGTATTTTTTCCCTTATACTCTCTCTAAGCTTGTAATATAAGGGGAGAGGTAATTCCTTTTTCATTTTTTTTACCCCTTTCAATTGTCATGTTGATATGATAATATAAAAGAAATGGAAAGAAGTCAAGTGCCCCAGATGAACTCCCAATTTATTTTTTTGCCCATCTTTCCCTAAGATAAAAGGCAGAAGCCTTAGGTTGTCTCTGTCTTGTAAATACTCCCTTTTTATTCCCCAAAACCCTCGTAATACTCTGTTTTGTGGCAAAATCAGCAAAATTCCAAACATGTTCTCCAATTATAAAGGGTAATTTATCAAGAACCTCACAATATCTCTTTAAAAACTCCACTTGGAATTCTTCGGTAAACATAACAGGAGGATCCTGATGAAATCCTGCAATGGTATCTGCTCCAAATTCAGAAAGCAGTATTGGTTTTTTATATAACTCATACCATATTCTTAATTCCTTCTCCAATTGAAAATTTATTAACTCCAAATGTCCCATATCAATATACCAAGCATAATATCTATTTACACTAATAACATCCACATATTTTGCAGTCTTAGTCTCAATGGGACTGGAACTTTCTACTATAGTGATGGGTCGTGTAGGATCTAATTTTCTTACCTCCTCTATAACCCTTTTAAAATACTCTTCAGATTCTTCTTCATAATCTGCTGGCTCGTTAGCTATACTCCACATGATAACACAAGGATGATTCTTATCCCTTCCTATCATCTCCCTCATAACCTGAAGATGATATTGTAATGTCCTTTCATTAACCCTCTCCTCACAAAAAACCTTCTTTGCTCGATTAAAAAAGTTCATACCAACACAAGGAGCTTCATCTATCACTAATATTCCATATCTATCTGCAAGGTCTAATATCTCTTCGGCATAGGGATAATGGGATGTCCTAAAGGAGTTTGCGTTTATCCATTTTAATAGATTAAAATCCTTAATAGCTATTATAGGATCATATCCCTTCCCTCTAATGTCACTATCTTCATGTTTACCAAATCCTTTGAGATAAATAGGATTTCCATTTAGAAGGAATTTATTATCCTTAATCTCGATGGTCCTTATCCCAATATCTAAGGAGTAAGAATCTTCTAATATTTCTCCATTATAAGTATTTACCTTCATGATATAAAGATAGGGATTCTCAGGGCTCCAAAATTCTGCATCTTTTATAATTAATTTACCCTTCTCTCCATTTCCTTTACAGAGTTCTTTTCCCTTTTTATCAAAAATCAAAACCTCTATCCTCTCTTTATCCCCTTCTATTTTTATCTCATAATTTACTTCTCCATCTCTTCCTTTTATATCCGTTATTATCTTTATATCAGAGATGTAATTTTTAGGGGTTGTATAGAGAAATACAGGTCTATGAATTCCTGAATAATTGAAAAAATCAAAATAGTATTCCTGAATCTTATATCCCTCAGGATGTATAGGATCTTTATATTCTATAATCTCACCGGGAGGAAGAGAATTCCAATCAAGGATATTATTAACGGCAATAGTTATCCTATTTTCTTTTCCAAATTCTAAAAAGGGAGTAATCTCCCCTTCAAAGGGTAGGAATCCTCCTTTATGTTCCAAGATCTTTTTCCCGTTTATCCATAAAATAGCATAATGAGATGCACTTCCCACCCTTATAAATACCCTTTTATCCCTCCAAGAGGATGGAACAAAAAATTCCCTTTCATACCAAACATACCCTATATGGTCCCTTATTGAAATATCTTGAGTTATATCGTTATAACTCGAAGGAACAGGCATTAATATTGTATCCTCTAAAGGTCTTAAATACCATTCCTCTTTTAATCCCATATTTTCCTTATCTATCTTAAACTTCCAAATTCCTGAGAGATTTTTTACTTCTCTTGTTTCGCTTTCCCTCGGGTATAACATTCAAATACCTCCCTTTTAAAATTTTGCTATTATTGATAATATTATGGAATATAAGATATGAAAAATCAAAGATAATTAGGAGAAATATTAAATGAAGGTGAAGGAAAGGGCATATATATTATTATTAATTGGTACCCTTGCCATGTCTACAGCTTCTCTTTTTATAAGATTAGCTCAGGCTCCACCCTTAATCATTGCTACCTTTCGATTGATCATATCTTCTTTAATATTAATTCTCATATATAGGAGAAAAATTAAAATAGAAAAAAGTATATTACCCTTTTTAATTCTTTCTGGAATTTCCTTAGGGATTCATTTTTACACTTGGATCTCATCGGTCTACCTTACCTCTGTTGCCAATGCAGTAGTACTTGTAAATACAAATCCTCTCTTTATCATATTATTTACAATTCTTATAGATAAAAAAAGACCTCCCCTTTATTATTTTATTTCTTTATTCTTTGTCATCTTAGGAATGTTTCTTATTACCAGCAAAAGTTTAGAGTTTAAGCTGGGAATAGGAGAGATTTTTGCCATCATTGGAGGATTTTCTGTAGCATTATATCTTTATATAGGGCAAAAGCTATCTAATAAAATCTCCTTAGTAAGTTATATATCCTCTGTTTATAGTTTCTCTGCAATTTTTTTATTTATTATCTCCCTATTTTCCCCATATCCCTTCTTTAACTATCCATTAAAAACTTATTTTTACTTTTTTCTTTTAGCTCTTATTCCTCAGCTTATGGGACATTCCTCTGCAAACTACGCCCTAAGAATTCTTCCTGCAAGCTCTGTTGCCTTAGTAATTTTAGGAGAGAATGTATTTGCTACACTTCTTGCATATATTTTTTTAAGGGAGTCCATCTCTTTTAATCAAGGATTAGGAATGGCAATAATTACCTTAGCTATTATGTATAATTCTATAAAAGAAAGGATTGAGGGTATAGAATAATGATAAGATTTTGGATAGCCCTTTTTTTAGGAAAGATAATTTATTATACTTTAAAGCTTTTCTCCCAAGACGCCACTACTTTACCGGGAAAAATAGCTTTAATTATAGATCCCTTTTTTATAAAAAAGATCTCCAAAAGAATTAAAAATATCATCCTTATAACAGGTACCAATGGAAAAACCACTACTAATAACCTCCTTTTTTCCCTACTGAGAAAAAATAATTATAAAGTTTTAGGAAATCTTGAGGGTGCTAATTTAAAAAGTGGAATTGCCACATGTTATATAAAAAATCCTAAGATCTTTGATTTTGCAACCTTTGAAATTGATGAGGGAATTTTTCCCAAAATTCTTGAGGATATATCTCCAAGTATCGTGGTAATTACAAACTTTTTTAGAGATCAGCTGGATAGGTATGGAGAGATTGATATAACGGTAAATAGAATTTTTAAGGCTTTAGAGGAAAAAAAGGGAATAAAGCTGGTATTAAATGGGGATGATCCCTTTGTAGCAAGATTCCAAGCTCTTCCCCATGAAAAGATATTTTATGGAATAAAGGAGAAGATTAGGGATGAAGATTCCGATATAAAGGAGAGTATATATTGCCCTAAGTGTGGAAAAAAGCTTTTCTATGAATATTTTACCTATGCCCAATTGGGAAGATACTCTTGTTCCTGTGGCTTTAAAAATCCAGAGTATGAATTTTATATTAAGAAT
This sequence comes from uncultured bacterium, assembly GCA_938034905.1. GTDB lineage: Bacteria > Dictyoglomota > Dictyoglomia > Dictyoglomales > Dictyoglomaceae > NZ13-RE01. The sequence continues at coordinate 21,709 of CALHLF010000031.1, forward strand.
ATAAACAGAAAGGATTCACAGAATTTTTCTATTATAGAAAAGGATACTGAAGTTTCCCTATCCTTTAAATATCCTGGAATATACAATTTATATAATGTTCTTGCAGGATACGCTGTGGGAAGAATTATAGGACTTTCTCCTGATAATCTGAGGGAAAATATTTCAAGTTTTTCCTTCTTTTTGGGAAGATTTGAAAAATTTATATATAAAGGAAAGGATAAAATTATTATTCTTGTAAAAAATCCAACGGGATATAATCAGGTTCTTGATATGATAAGAGGGGATCCCTCTGATAAAATATTAACTTTAATATTAAATGATAATATTGCTGATGGAAGGGATGTCTCATGGATTTGGGATGTGGATTTTGAAAAATTAAAGGAGGATAAAAGTATTAAAAAAATTTACTGTTCAGGGAAAAGAGGAGAAGATCTAATGGTAAGATTAAAATATGCAGAAATCCCTTTAGATAAAATCTTATTAGTTAAGAGCTTAAGAAAAGCTATAAATCTTTCCCTTTCTTCACCCTATAAAGCCTTTATTCTTCCTACCTATACAGCCCTTTTTAAAACCAGAAAATTACTCTTAAGGAAGGGGAAAAATGGAACTTAAAATATTTCATATGTATCCAGATCTTCTAAATTTATATGGGGATAGGGGAAATGTATTGATAATTGAAAAAAGAGCAAGATGGAGAAAAATTCCAGTAGAGATAAAGAAATTTACAAAGGATGAAAAGGAGGATTTAGAAGAAGCTGATATAATCTTTATAGGAGGAGGATCTGATAGGGAACAAGAAATCTTATTTTCTCACATTTTAAAGTTTAAAAAAACTATTAAGGATTTAATAGAGGATGGAGTGCCCCTCCTTGCAGTATGTGGAGGATATCAACTTTTAGGAGAATATTATATTGATGCCCATGGTGAAAAAATTGAAGGACTCTCCCTATTAAATTTTTACACTCAAGCAGAGAAGGGAAGACTTATTGGAAATATATTAATTGAGACAGAACTTCCCATATATCCCAAAACCTTAGTAGGTTTTGAGAATCATGGAGGAAGAACCTATCATAATTACAAGCCCTTAGGAAGGGTTATAAGGGGATATGGGAATAACGGGAAAGATGGGTATGAAGGAATTATTTATAAAAATTGTATAGGAACCTATCTTCATGGCCCTATCCTTTCTAAGAATCCTCATCTTGCAGATTTTTTAATAAAATCCGCCCTTGAAAGAAAATATAAAAGGGAAATTTCTTTAGAACCCCTTTCTGACAAAGAGGAATTCCTTGCTCATAATAAGATTATTAAGCTTTTAAAATAAAATGATATAATTTATTAAATATTGAGGTGAGATATGGATTTAGTAGAAAAAATAAAAAAATTAAAAAAAGAAAGAAATGCTATAATATTGGCCCATAATTATCAGCTTCCTGAAATTCAGGAAATAGCAGATTTTGTTGGAGATTCCTTAGAACTTTCTCGAATTGCAAAAAAAGCGGAGGAAGAGGTTATTGTATTTTGTGGGGTTCACTTTATGGCAGAAACTGCAAGCATCTTAGCACCAGAAAAAAAGGTTTTATTACCTGATATGAATGCAGGATGCCCCTTAGCAAATATGATTACTGCAGAAGATGTAAAAAGATTAAAGGAAAAATTTCCAAAAGCATTAGTAGTAGCATATATAAATACATCGGCAGAGGTTAAGGCAGAAAGTGATTATTGCTGTACTTCAGCTAATGCAGTAGATGTGGTAGAGAAGGTCCCTTCAGAGGAGGTAATTTTTATTCCCGATAGAAATCTTGGTTACTATGTAAGTAAAAATACAAATAAGAAAATGTATATATGGGATGGATTTTGTCCCACCCACCAAAGAATCCTTCCCCAGGATATTGAAAAATTAAAAAAGGAGCATCCCAATGCAAAGGTCGTCTCCCATCCTGAATGCAGAAAAGAAGTATTAGAGCTTTCCCATAAGATTGCCAGCACGAGTGGAATTATAAGATTTGTAAAAGAGGATGATGGAAGAGAGTATATAATAGGGACAGAGATGGGAATTCTTTATAGATTAAGAAAAGAATGTCCCGATAAATTATTTTATCCTGCATCTTCTCTTGCTGTATGTCCTAATATGAAAAAAAATACATTGGAAAAGGTTTTGTGGGCTTTAGAGGATTTAAATCCAGAGGTAAAGGTTCCTGAACCTATAAGATCAAAGGCGTTAAAAGCTATTGAGAATATGCTTAATTTATGAGAGAAAAATTCTTTGATATCATTATTGTGGGAAGTGGAATTGCAGGACTTTCCGCTGGTTTTTATTCTCCTGATAAATTTAAAATTGCCCTTTTGACTAAGAATAAATTAGAAGAAAGCAGTACCTATTATGCTCAAGGGGGAATTGCTGTTGCCCTGAATAAAGATGACTCTCCCTTACTCCATTATGAAGATACTTTAAAGGCAGGAGCTTATTTTAATGAAGAAAGTATAGTAAAAATTGTAGTAGAAGAGGGAATAGATAGAATAAAGGACCTAATAGAAATCGGAGTTTCCTTTGATAGAAGTAATGGTTTGGAATTTACAAGGGAAGCAGCCCACAGTAGGAGAAGAATTCTTCATGCCCATGGAGACTCCACAGGTCTCGAGATTGCAAAAACACTAATTTCCATAATTAAAAACAAAAAGAATATATCTATTTTTGAAAATTATTATCTTGTGGACTTAATAAGAGATGAAGAAAGGGTAATGGGAGGAATATTTTTAAATGAAAAAGAAGAGGTGGAAATATTTTACAGTAATTTTTTTATTTTAGCCACTGGAGGAGCAGGACAGATCTATCTTTATACTACAAATCCCAAAACAATTACTGGTGATGGCTTAGCTTCTGCCTATAGAGCAGGGGCAAGATTAATGGATATGGAATTTTTCCAGTTTCATCCCACTGCTTTAAAGATAGATCTTCCTCAAAAATTTTTAATCTCTGAAGCAGTAAGGGGAGAAGGGGGAATATTGAGAAATTATTATGGAGAAAGATTTATGCTAAATTATCATCCCCAAGGAGAATTAGCTCCAAGGGATATAGTAACTCGAGCCATATATTTAGAGATGTTAGAGACAGAAAAAGACATCTATTTAGATTTTAGACCCATAGGGGAAAGAAAAATTAAAAAGAGATTTCCTAATATTTTAAGAATTTGTAAGGAATATGGATTTGATATAACAAAGGAGCCCGTTCCTGTGGAACCTGTAGCCCATTACTTTATGGGGGGAATAGAGACCGATGAATTTGGAAGAACAAGTATAAAAAATCTCTATGCATGTGGAGAAGTAGCTTGCACAGGTCTTCATGGAGCCAATAGATTAGCCAGCAATTCCTTATTAGAAGGATTGGTCTTTGGAAGAAGGTGTATATTGGGAATCCTTCAGGATGAGCCAGCCCTTTCTAAGAATCCTCCAAAGTTAATGTTTAATATAAAAGAGAAGGAGATTTCCTTTAGCAAGGAGGAAATTAAAAAATTAATGTGGGAAAATGTGGGAATCTTAAGGGAAGGAAAAAGATTGGAATATGCATTAAAGATTTTGGAGGGGTGGATAAAAGAGGTTGATATCTTCTTCCCCAATAAAGAATTCATAGAATTAAAAAATATGAGCACTATTGGTTATTTAATGGCAAAATCTGCCCTTTTAAGGGAAGAAAGTAGAGGAGCCCATTTCAGAATAGATTTTCCTAATATGAGGGATAAATGGAGAAAACATATAATCTTGGAAAAAGATAAAGGAGTGATATATCGTGATATCAATTCCCCACCATCTTTTAAGAAAAATTATTGAAAAGGCTTTAGAAGAAGATATAGGATTTGGAGATATAACTACAGAAAGTATTGTTCCAAATAATTTCTATACAAAGGCATGTATTATTGTAAAGGAGGAGGGAGTAATTGCAGGAATCCCTGTTGCAGAAGAGGTCTTTAAGTTTTTGGACCCCTCTATAATCTTTTCTCCCAAGGTTTCGGAGGGAGAAAAAATAGAAAAGGGTAAAATTATTGCAGAAATTTATGGAAGGGCAAAAACAATTCTTTCTGGAGAAAGAACTGCATTAAATTTTCTTCAGAGACTATCAGGAATCGCAACCTTTACCAACTATTGTGTTTCCCTTGCAAAGCCATATAATGTTAAAATTTTAGATACTAGAAAAACTACTCCTCTTCTTAGAATTTTAGAAAAATATGCAGTAAAGGTGGGAGGAGGGGAGAATCATAGATTTGCCTTATATGATATGGTTTTAATAAAGGACAATCACATAAAAATAGCAGGAAGTATCACCGAGGCGATAAGAAGAGTAAGGGAGAATTTATCTTCTGTTTACAAGATAGAAGTGGAAACAGAAAATCTTGAACAGGTAAAAGAAGCTTTAGAAAATAATGTGGATATTATAATGTTAGATAATATGGATAAAGAAACTATAAAAAGGGCAGTAGAAATTATTAACAAAAAGGCATTAATAGAAGTATCAGGAAATATAAAGCCTGAGGATATAGAGGATATTGCAAAATTGGGAGTAAACTTTATATCCATGGGAAAATTGACCCATTCTGTGAAAAGTTTAGATATTAGTTTAGAAATTATTTAGATTAATATATTGAAAGAAAAATGATAGCTTTAAGTTGGTATAAAGGGAATAATAACTATAAAAAGGCTTTAGAAAGATTTAATATTCCTTATATAGTACTTTCGCCAGAGGAAGAAATATATTGGAGTAAGATCTCTGCTATCATTTTTATTGGTGGAGAAGATATTCATCCCTCCTATTATAATGAAGAAATTGAGGAGGAAAATTTGGAAATAAATAAGGAAAGAGACCAATGGGAATTTAATTTAATGGAATCTGCCTTTAAGAGAAGGATACCTATATTGGGAATATGCAGGGGATTTCAATTAATAAATGTATTTTTTGGGGGGACTTTGTATCAAGATCTAATGAAATATAAGAGGGAAAAGAAAATTTCTCAAATCCATTGGAGGGAAAATGAAAAGGATTCCTTCCACAAGGTTTATATTGAACAAAATACTATTCTATATAGGATCTTGGGAAAGGAAGAGATAGAGGTAAATAGTTCTCACCACCAAGGGATTAAAAATCTTGGCAAGAATTTAGAGGTATCTGCAAAATTCGTAGAAAATGAATTTGATATTATAGAGGGAATTGAATATAAAGATTATCCCTATTTAATTGGAGTTCAATGGCATCCTGAAAGACTAAATAATGAAGAATCTGATAAACTTTTTTTAAGTTTAGCCTCTTTCACTTGACAATTTTAATAGAGGTTATAAACTATATATGGTTTAGCACTCTCGGGATGAGAGTGCTAAAACTTAAAAATGAGGTGAAATTATGGAGGAGAAAGAGGTATTAGAAAAAGAAGAAACAAAGGAAATAGAACTTAAAAAGGAAGATGCAAAGCCTGAGACCTTAGTAGATGATTGGGAAATAAAATATATAAGGCTTCAAGCAGAATTTGAGAATTTCCGTCAAAGATTAAGAAGAGAAAAAGAAGAGTGGCAGGAAATTGCTAACTCAAGATTAATAAAAGAAATTGTAAATATAATGGATAACTTTTCCTTGGCCTTAGAGACTATTAAGCATGCAATGGAAAAAGATGCTATTATAGAAGGAATTTACATGATCTATAGACAATTTGAAAACCTCCTTCAAAATGAGGGGGTGATAAAAATGGAGACCATTGGAAAACCTTTTGATCCATCCCTCCACGAAGCAGTAGGGATGGAGGAAGTTGAAGATGGGGAAGATAACTTGGTAATCCGAGAGGTTTCTCCTGGATATTTCCTTAAGAATAAATTATTGAGGCCTGCAAAGGTAATTGTATCTAAAAAAATAGAAAAAAAGGAGGTAGATAAAGATGGCAAAGATTGTAGGAATTGATCTTGGAACCACTAATTCTCTTATAGCATATCTTGAGGGAGGAAGACCTGTAATAATTCCAAATGCAGAGGGGAGCAGATTAACTCCATCGGTTGTTGCCTTTACGAAGGATGGACAACTTCTTGTGGGAGAGCCTGCAAAAAGGCAAGCAATTATTAATTCAGAAAGGACCATTCGCTCCATTAAAAGACATATGGGGACAAATTACAAGGTAAGGATCGATGATAAAGAATATACTCCTCAAGAAATATCTGCAATGATATTGAGAAAACTAAAAAAGGATGCGGAGGCATATTTAGGGGAAAAGATTGAAAAAGCAGTAATTACATGTCCTGCATACTTTTCCGATGCCCAAAGACAGGCTACAAAGGATGCAGGTGCTATCGCAGGTTTAGAGGTGGTAAGAATAATTAATGAGCCTACTGCTGCAGCCCTGGCCTATGGTCTTGATAAGGAGGGGCATCAAAAGATATTAGTTTTTGACCTTGGCGGTGGCACCTTTGATGTATCTATTTTAGAAATTGGAGAAGGAGTATTCGAGGTTATTGCAACCTCTGGAAATAATAGATTAGGTGGGGATGATTTTGATGAAAGAATTGTAAATTATCTTGTTGAAATGTTTATGGAAGAACATGGAATTAACTTAAAAGAAGATAGAACTGCCCTTCAGAGACTTTTTGAGGCAGCAGAAAAGGCAAAAATTGAGCTTTCTTCAAAACTTTCCACTGAAATTAATCTTCCCTTCATAGCAATGAAGGGAAATAATCCACTTCATCTTTCCTTCACATTGACAAGAGCCAAATTTGAAGAGTTAACCTATGATTTGGTAGAAAAAACAAAGGAACCAACAGAAAGAGCCCTTTCCGATGCGGGACTTTCTCCATCCCAGATTGATAAGATCATATTAGTGGGTGGAGCAACAAGAATGCCTTGTATCCAGGAATGGATTAAAAAACACTTCGGAAAAGAGCCTCAAAGAAATGTAAATCCTGATGAAGCAGTAGCCCTTGGTGCTGCAATTCAAGCTGGAGTAATTGGCGGTGAAATAAGAGATATAGTTCTTGTGGACGTAACTCCCCTTTCCCTTGGTATAGAAACCCTTGGAGGAGTATTCACAAAAATTATAGAGAGAAATACTCCTATTCCTGTATCAAAAAGTCAGATATTCACCACTGCAGCTGATTATCAAACCAGTGTAGAAATTCATGTCCTTCAAGGGGAAAGGGCCCTTGCCAAGGATAATATCACCCTTGGAAGATTTATATTAGATGGTATTCCTCCTGCTCCAAGAGGAGTTCCTCAAATTGAAGTTACCTTTGATATAGATGTAAATGGAATTGTACATGTCTCTGCTAAGGATAAGGCAACAGGAAAGGAGCAAAGAATAACTATATCCAATGCCATAAGACTTAGTGAACAAGAAATAAAAAGAATGACCGAAGAGGCAAAGAGATTTGAAGAGGAAGATAGAAAGAGAAGAGAAGAAATTGAGACAAAGAACCAGGCAGAGCATCTCATTTATACTGCAAGAAAAACTATAAAAGATTATGGAGATAGAGTAAGTAAAGATTTAGTTCAAAAAGCTGAGGATAAAATTAAGAATTTAGAAGAATTAATTAAACCTGAAAGAATTGATGTGGAAAGGGTAAGAAAAGGAATGGAGGAATTAACCCAAGCCCTTGGTGAGATAGGACAAGTTATGTATCAAACAGCAGGAAGCTCTACAAATCCTGGACAAGGACAAAGTAGTAGCGAAAATCCAGGAGGAAAAACTATTGACGGAGAATATAAGGTGAATTAATATGCCTACTAAAAAGGATTACTATGAAATCCTGGGTGTGCCCAGAAACGCCACCCAGGATGAAATAAAACAAGCTTATAGAAGATTGGTAAGGCAATACCATCCCGATTTAAATAAAGATCCATCAGCTCAAGAAAAATTTAAGGAGATAAACGAAGCCTATCAAGTCCTTTCTGATCCTCAAAAAAGAGCCCAATATGACCAGTTTGGACATATGGGAGACTTCTCAGGATATGGAGATTTTGATTTTGGAAACTTTGGAAGAACCTTTGAGGATATTTTTGAGGACTTTTTTGGAGATAGCATTTTTGGAGACCTTTTTGGAAGAAGAGAAAGGACAAGAACTGCTCCTAAAAAAGGTGCCGATTTAAGATATGATGTTTATATAACTCTTGAAGAGGTATTCTTTGGGGGTAAAAAGGAAATCTTTGTATCAAGGCTGGAAATTTGTGAAAGATGTAAAGGAAAAGGGGTAGAACCCGGAACATCTCCTATAAAGTGCGATATGTGTAATGGCACAGGACAAGTAAGAAATGCAAGACAAACCCCCTTTGGACAATTTGTACAAATAACTACCTGTCCTAAATGTCATGGAACAGGAAAATTTATTCCAAATCCATGTAAAGAATGTAATGGAACAGGAAAAGCAAAGAAAAGAAGAAAAATTGAGTTTAAAATTCCTCAAGGAGTAGATGATGGATATGTAATAAGACTTTCTGGAGAAGGAGAAGCTGGAGAAAATGGTGGACCCAATGGAGATATTTATATTTATGTTCATATACAGCCCCATAAGATATTCAAAAGGGATGGACAAGATATATGGATGAATCTACCTCTCGATTATCTTATTGCCCTTTTGGGAGGAGAGGTAGAAGTGCCTACTTTGGAAGGAAAGGAAAAGATATATGTAAAACCTGGAACTCAATCAGGAGATATAATAACCCTAAAAGGTAAAGGAATTCCCTATTTAAATAATCCTTCAAGAAGAGGAGATCAGAAAATTATAGTGAATATAACAGTACCTCAAAATTTATCTCCAAAGGAACGGGAATTACTTCTTGAGATAGCAAAACTAAGAGGAATAAATATTGAAAATAATAAAAGTTTTTTTGAGCAGATAAGAGACGCCTTTAGGAAATAATAAATCCAAATTTCTCACGCAAGTTTGACACCCTAAAATTTAAAAACCCGCATAGTTAGCGGGTTTTCTTAACTTTCAGACCTAAGACGTAGGCACCGGATCTAATTTAATCTACCTAATCTATAAACTTACCTTATCAAGAAAGCAGATTTTTTCTTATTAGTAAGGAAAAAAATCTACATCCTACCATCTCAACAAGTTTTTTACCCTAAGCATTGGATTTAAAAACACAGCAAAGACCAGAGATAAGCTCTGCAACATCTTCAAGCATTTCTCCAGGAATCCCGATAAGCATCTCTTCATTAGTAAACTGAGACCGCATTCTTGCCTGTTCTTGAGGAATTGTTACCTCTGGCTTACCATATTTGAACGGTAATACTGTCGCATACGCGCAGAAGGAGCAGAAAACTTGAATCCTGAGTAGTATTTCAAAGCCATTCTTATAATTAGTTGCATTTAAAATTACCAATGCTTGGTGAGGATTGGCAGAAACAAGCACCACATCGGGATCAATTGTTGTCTTCTCAAGGGGAGTAAGCAGGATTGCAGCAGTTTTACCCACTGGAATTTTTGGTGCTTGATCAATAAGCCTCTTGCCAGCACGTGGAGTTTCTACCATATGAGCTTTTGCATACATTTCACCATTAAGTACATTTTCGGGAGGCTCTTTTACACCCAACATATAAGCTCCTCTATCACAACCATGGTCTTCTGCAAGTAAAAACAATATCTTACCTTCACTCATTACTTTACCTACTGCACCACAATAATAAATCTTGCTTTCAGGTCTTTGCAAACCCGGTGGGGCCTTACTTAAGTCATCAAACAATTTTACTGCAACCAAGTGCTTTTTAATCCCAATCGGTTCTGAAATCGCCTTTGCAATTTCCTCATAATCTCTATTCATTATTCTCCCTTCCTAAATAATTAATCCAAATAAAAAGCTCCCACATTTGGAAAGACAATATTATCTTACGTCACTATCTTCCCTCTTAATCCCTAAAACCAAGGAGCCAATTTGGAAACAATCTCTTTACCTAACTTTTCCATAATAATAAAAAAGCCCTCCCC
>CALHLF010000032.1 GCA_938034905.1 uncultured bacterium
TTGATAAATCCCCAACCCTCGTCAAGATCTCTCTAATCTCTATCACCTCCTAACCCTACTTCCCGTGATGGAATTACACCTTCATCTTGTAATTAAAGAAGTATCTTATAGAAGCTTGCATAGGTATTATCATCCTCCTAAGAAAATTTTTTGAAGAATTTAAAAATCCTTATTTTTTTCTTTATTTTTAATCACCTTTTTTGTAAATAATGCAACTTTATTGTATAAAATAAAAAATATATTTTATTTTGTCAAGATTGAAATAATTTTTTACATTTCCCCTTGACCCCTTGACGGGTTATGGTATAATATATATAGAAAATATATATAGATAAAAAATGTTAAGGAGGTGAACAAAATGTTAAGAAGATATTGGGATCCCTTTGCAGAACTTAGAAGATTAGAAAAAGAAATTGATAGACTTTTCTCTGAATTCACATCCTTAGAACGTTTTGAAGAAAGACCTATTGGTTTTGCTCCTGCAATTGACCTTTATGAAACTCCTGAGAATTTAGTGCTCAAAGCAGAGCTTCCTGGCTTTAAACCAGAAGATGTAGATATTAGTGTTACCGAAGATCAAGTAATTCTACAAGGAGAAACAAAGGAGGAAGAAGAAGTTAAAGGAGAAAATGTATACAGAAGAGAAAGAAGATATGGGAGAATATACAGAAGAATAGATCTTCCTAAGCCTGTAATACCAGATAAGACAGAAGCAGTATATAAAAATGGAATATTGACTCTTACTCTCCCAAAGGCAAAACCAGAGAAGGTAGAAGGGATCAAAATAAAGATAAGAGAAGAGAAGTAATTTTAGGGGGGAGGATTTCCTCCCCCCTTTTTTTATTTAGGTGAAAGATGAGCAAAATAAAAGATCTAAATTTGTGGGAAAGGGGAGAAAAAAAGATCTATTGGGCAAAGATTCACATGCCCGTTTTAAATTCTTTAGATGAAGAATATTCTGTTAAGAAACCCTTCTTAAATAAGACTATTGGAATGTGTATTCATTTAGAGGCAAAAACTGCGTGTTTAGCTTTGGCCTTTAAGAGAGGAGGAGCAAGGGTAGTTTGTTGTGGAAGTAATCCCTTATCCACTCAAGATGATGTTGTGGCAAGTTTAGTGAAGGAAGGAATAGAGGTTTTTGCATGGAGAGGCGAGACAGAAGATGAATATAAAGAAAATCTTAGAGAAGTTTTAAGATTTGAGCCTGATCTTTTAATAGATGATGGTTTTGACCTTACCACAACCCTTTTAAAGGAATTCCCTCACCTTAAGGAGAAGGTCTTAGGAGTAGGAGAAGAGACTACTACAGGAGTGATGAGGGCAAGAGCTTTATGGGAAGAAAAAGGTCTTCCCTTTCCCGTTATTGCAGTAAATAATGCAAGGGTAAAATTTTTATTTGATAATAGATATGGAACAGGAGAATCAGTATTATCCTCTTTTATGAGAAACACTAACCTTTTAGTAGCAAGTAAAACCTTTGTGGTTTCTGGTTTTGGATGGGTAGGAAGGGGATTGGCCCATAAACTTCAAGGAATGAAGGCAAAAGTAATTATTACAGAAGTAGATCCCATAAAGGTATTAGAAGCAGTTATGGAAGGCTTTGAGGTCATGCCTATGGAGGATGCAGTAAAATTAGGAGATGTTTTTATTACAGCTACAGGAAATTGTAAAGTAATAAGAGAAGAGCATTTCCTTTCTATGAAAGATGGAGCGATTTTAGGAAATGCAGGCCATTTTAATGTGGAAATTGATATGAAGGCTTTGGAAAAAATAGCAAGGGATAAAAGAGAGGTAAGAGAAAATATAACGGAGTATCTTCTTCCCAATGGAAGAAAAATTTATGTAATTGCAGAGGGAAGACTTTTAAACCTTGCAGGAGGAGATGGGCATCCTGTTGAAATTATGGATTTATCCTTTGCACTTCAATATTTAGTTATGCTTTGGCTTAATAGTGAAGGCAAAAATCTTTCTAAATCTGTCTTAGATGTTCCAAAGGAGATAGAGAGAAAAGTAGCAGAAATAAAGTTAAGAAGTATGGGAGTAAAGTGGGACTTGCTAACTGAAGAACAGGAAAAATATCTAAAGAGTTGGGAGGTTTAGTTATATATTTAAGAGTATTTTTATGATATAATTAACTTAATTAAAAATTTTAGGAGGAAAAATAAATGGGATGGATAATATTAGGGTTAATAGGATTATTAGTGATTCTTTTAATATCTATATATAATCGTCTAATAGTTTTGAGAAATAGAGTAGAGAATTCTTGGGCACAAATAGATGTTCAATTAAAGAGAAGATATGATTTAATTCCCAATTTGGTGGATACTGTAAAGGGATATGCATCTCATGAGAAGGAACTTTTTGATAAAATTGCTAAATATAGAGCTCAAATGTTAGGGTCAAAAACCCCAGGAGAAGCTGCAGAAGCTAATGAAGGCCTCACAGGAGCATTAAAAACCCTTTTTGCTATTGCAGAAAATTATCCTGAATTGAAAGCAAATCAAAACTTTCTGATGCTTCAAGAAGAACTTGCGGGGACAGAATCAAAAATTGCTTATGCAAGGCAATTCTATAACGATTCAGTAATGATTTATAATCAATCTTTACAAGTTTTTCCTAATAATATAATTGCTAGTATGTTTAATTTTAAACCTAAGGAGTATTTTGAAGTAAAAGAGGGAGCAGAAAGAGAACCTGTTAAAGTAAGCTTTAAAGAATGAAGAAATCCATTAAGCCTTTGACCTTTTATGATGCCATTGATTCCAATAAGAGGAAAACTCGATTAATAATTTTTACTATTTCTTTACTTTTGTTTATTGTAGTTTTTTCTATAGGATATTGGTTTGAGCTGGGATGGGTTTCTATCCCTATCGCATTTTTAGTAGTCTTTTTTACCAACTATTATACTTATTATAATAGTGATAAAATAATTCTCTCTATAAGTGGGATCCGAGAGCCTACAAAAGAGGAATATCCATATTTAATAAATGTTGTAGAAGGATTAAGCATTGCAGGGGGAATTCCAGTACCAAAGATTTTTGTTATAGATGATCCTTCTCCCAATGCCTTTGCTACAGGAAGGGATCCTCAAAATAGTGCCATTGCGGTAACAACAGGACTCTTAGAGAAATTAAACAGGTTAGAGTTAGAAGGTGTAATTGCCCATGAAATCTCTCATATTAAACATTATGATATAAGACTTCAAACTATCTCTGCGGTAATGGTAGGATTAATAGTAATTTTAGGAGATGCCTTAAGAAGATCCTTTTATTGGGGAAGAGGAAGTAAAAGATATAAAAAGGGTGGAGATATTATTGCCTTAATTGCAGTTTTAATAGCAATTTTATCTCCTATCTTGGCAACTCTTTTAAGATTGGCTCTTTCTCGCCAAAGGGAATATATGGCAGATGCTGGTTCTGCAATGCTAACCCGATATCCAGAAGGGTTAGCGTCTGCCTTAGAAAAAATTGCACGGGACCCATTGCCAGTAAAAAGGGCAAATTCAATGACTGCACCTTTATATATAGTAAACCCATTAGATAAATCATGGGGAGAGAATCTTTTATCCACCCATCCCCCAGTAGAAGAAAGAATAAGAAGACTAAGAATGATGGGAGAAAGATGGAGACTTTTAGAGAAGGAGGAGAGATAAATGGATGTTTTTACTGCAATTCAAAAGAGAAGATCTATAAGAAAATATCTTCCTAAGGAAGTAGAGAGGGAAAAATTGTTAAGAATTCTTGAGGCTGCAAGATTAGCTCCTTCTGCTGCAAATAGACAGCCTTGTAGATTTGTTGTGGTAACAAATAAAGAGATTATAGAAAAATTAGTAAAGGAATGTGCCCCTCATCAACCATTTATGCTTTCTGCGCCTGTCATAATTGCAGGGTATGTTTTAGATGCCAGCAGAGTTATGAGATGTGGTATTCCTGCTCATATTGTAGACGTTAGTATTGCACTTACTCATATTCATCTTCAGGCAGTAGAAGAAGGACTTGGTACCTGTTGGATAGGATCCTTTGATCAAGAGAAGGCAAAGGAAGTTTTGCAACTTCCAAAGGAGGCGGTAATCGTAGAATTGATGACCTTAGGATATCCAGCAGAGAATCCAGATCCAAGACCAAGATTACCTTTAGAGGAGATTGTAAAGTTTTATTAGAACCATAAGAACCTTCTTGATTTTTTCCTTATAAGCTCCTTTATTCGTGGGAGCTCTTTTTCTATCGCTTCTTCTCCAATTTCTATTAGTTCCTTTCCCTTATCAAAATCAAAGGTTCTGTAATTTTCTACTTTTGGATTTATCACTATATCTGCTAACTGAATATTTCTTACTGTTATTTCCCAATTCATAATATTTATTGTTTGCATCAAAACTTCTAATAAGGAAGGATTAAATAAGGGATTTAATCTCTTTTGAATTTCTCTAAAGACTCCTGTTTGAGTTAATTTATATATTACCTTTTCAGAAAGTCTCTTCGGTTCTATGGGGATAACAGAAAAAATATTATTCTCTTTTGGTATCCAATTGGGAGGACTTTGTAGGTTTACTCCTATTATTAAATCAGGTTTTTGATATTCCTTTAATTCTTCAATGGGTAAAGGAGATAAAACTCCACCATCTATTAAAAGCTTATCTTCTAAGGGATAGGGCTGAAATATTACAGGTATAGACATGCTTCCTCTTATTGCAGGAACTACTTTCCCTCTGGTAAATATTATTTTTTTGCCTGTTATCAAGTCTACAGCTACCGTTAAAAAGAAAATTTTTAATTGATGAAATTCGATATCTCCAAGTAATTTTTCTAAGAAATTTAAAATTTTATCTCCTTTAAAAATTCCTTGAGTTGATATAGAAAAATCCAGAAATTCATAAACATCTTTTTTTGATATACTTAAAGCTATTTCTTCTAATTCCTTTGAAGAATATCCCTTTGCATAAAGTCCTCCAATAATGGCTCCTATACTACTTCCTGAAATACAATCAATATTTATATTCTCTCTCTCCAATATCTTAAGAACTCCGATATGAGAGAGTCCCTTTGCACCACCGCTTCCCAATACAAGTCCAATTTTAATCTTTTTCATAAAGATCTCTACTTTTTTTATAAGTTATGTTATACTTTTTTAGAATATATCTTTGTGGCTTTTCTATCAATAGTGTTTAAAAAGCAGTTATGGGCAATGAATGAAAATAAAAAATACCTAAAGGAATCCCTTCCCCATGGAGAACCTGATTTTCCCTTTTTCGTTCATGAGAATATATTTATATACAAAAATGGTGTATTTAATCCTCATTGGCATAACGAATTTGAGATTTTATATTTAGAAAGGGGAAAGGCAAAATTTTATATTGACGGGAAAAAATTTATATTGGGAGAGAATCAATTTCTTTTTGTAAACTGTGGTTCCATACACTCAGGGGAAGAAATAGAAAAATCCATGGCTTATGCTATAGTATTTGATTTAAGGCTCCTTTTTTCTGAGGAACCAGACTTTTGTAAGCATAAATATTTTATCCCACTTTTAGATGGAAGATATTCAGTTCCAAACTTTATTAAAGATGAGATCCTTGGAAGGGATATTTATGAAATCATAAAATTATTTAAAATAAAACCCTATGGATATGAACTTCTTATTAAAGGATTACTTTATAGAATATTTTGGGAGATTTTTGATAAATATATTGAAAAATCTAAAAATAAGGAACTAAGTTTAAAACTTGAAAGGATAAAGGATGTTTTGGTTTATATAGATTCAAATTATCAAAAAACTATAACCTTAGATGAACTTAGTAAGAAGGGTAATATAAGCAAGTTTTATCTATGTAGAATATTTAGAGATGTTTTACATATAAGTCCTATAGAATATATTAACAAGATTCGTGTTGAAAAGGCTACAGAATTTTTGAGAAATACTAATATGAGTATATCTGATATTGCCTTTGAATGTGGTTTTAATAATATTAGTTATTTTATAAAGATTTTTAAAAAGTTTATGAGAACTACCCCATTAAAGTATAGAAAAGGGCTAACTTTATAATAGGGAAACTCATCTAATTAAATTTTATTATAATTTTAACCGAAGAATATTTTCTAAAATCTAAAATCAAATTAATTTTATCTTTATTTTAATTTTTAAAACATATTTTTACTTATAACAAGATAGTTTTATTTTTTGTCAATTTTATAATAGAAGGAAATTTCACTAATAATTAGAATATATTAAAGAAATTTTAAAGGAGGGATTTAAATGAAAAAATATTTAATATTTACTCTTTCTTTATTGATGTTCTTTTTTCTTACTGCTATAATTCCAGGCTTTACTCAGAGAGTGTATTCAGTAAAAATTGGAGATTATGTCCTTAATATTGATACCCAAAAGTATAGAGGAAAAACTATATATATGTGGCAATTCTGGCCAGAAGAAGAGCAAAGTAGTATTCCTGGTATAAGATCAGGAAAACAAGTGAGAGAAGAGTTTGAGAAGATTACAGGAGCAAAGGTCCAAATAGTTTATACAACCTGGGAAAACTATAGACCAAAACTTAGTGCGGCAATTCTTTCTGGAAGTGGTGCAGATGTAGTTTATATAGGTGCAGGAGAAAAGCCTACATGGATGATGAAAAAGATGCTCATACCTTTAAATAAATATATCAATTTTAAAGATCAAAACTTATGGAAGGCAGTAGGATTTAGGGAAAGCACTTTAAAATTTTTCACTTGGCGGGGACAAGTTTATGCGGTAACAAATATTTATAATGATAATGTTTTTCCATATGTTCTTTATTATAACAAAGAAAAATTTGAAATGAATGGACTTCCTGATCCTTTGGAACTTTATAAGCAGGGAAAATGGACATGGGATGCCTTTTTCTCTATTGGTTCTAAATTAACTCAAGATACCAATGGTGATGGCAAGATAGATCAATGGGCTTATGCTACTTGGGCGGTAGTTCAGCCTTTTCTTTATACTAATGATGTGGAGATTGTAAGATATATAGCAGGAAAGCCTGTTTTTGCCATGGACAGTCCCAAGGCATACAGGGCTTTTCAAGCTATTTATGATATGGATTCAAAATATAAAATGAGACCTGCAGATTGGTGGAATGATCCTCAGGGAAGATTTCAAAAGGGAATTACATGTATGGATTATTGGGGACCTTGGGAACTTACAGGTATGAGACAGGCTCTTGGGAAGAAATTAGGAATAGTTCCCTTTCCTAAAGGTCCAGATGCTAAAAAGAAGAGTGCTGATATGGCTGATGATGGAGCATGGGCTATAGCTTCCTCCTCAAAGGATCCTGAACTTTCTGCTCTTTGGCTTCTTTACATGTTAATGCCTACTGATAAAGAAAAAGAAGCTATAGTAAAGAATCAAATTGAGAAGGTAGGAGGAAAGGAAAATTATGATTTACTATTGGATGCTGCTACAAGAGCTCAAATAGATCCTATTTCAGGAATTCCTGGATTTTGGGATCTTTTAAATCAAATAGACTATGCTAATCCTGCAAAATCTATAAAAGCTCTAAAGCCTAAATTTCAATCAGCAATTGATGCAATCTTAGAGGGACTTAAGTAGAAATTTAGATTTTATGGTCCTCCCAGTTGGGAGGACCAAATACAAAAAAAGTTTTAATTATGTAGGAAAGATGGTAAATAGAATAATAAAAATTATAGGAATTTTTCTAATAGTTCTTTTAAATCTTTACTCCTTTAGTTTTTCCCAAACTGATTTTTTTGACTTTATAAGCAAAAAAAATAATTATGAGTCCTATCTATCAAAATTTAAAGAGATAAAAAGGCCAAAGGATGTTATATTTATTCCTGCTGTTAATTATAAAACCTTTAAGAATTGTAGAGTAGAAAAAAGATTTGATCTTACCTATGATCACCATCCCGTTTTATATATGGATGATAGAGGATATGTGGAATGGGAATTTTTTGTTAAAGAGGAAGGATTCTATAATATAGCCTTAAAATATTACCCCATTAAAGGTAAGAACTCAAATATCGAAAGGGAACTTATTATTGATGGAAAAAGACCCTTTAATGAAGCAAGGGTTATAAGATTTGAGAGAACATGGAAGAATGCAGGCCCTCCTTTGAAGGATAATCGAGGGAATGAGTTAAGACCAACTCAGATAGAGAGTCCAAGATGGGAGGAGAAATTAATAGAAGATTCAGAAGGATTATACAATGAGCCTTTCTTATTTTATTTTAAAAAAGGAAAACATACTATTCGTTTAAATGCCATTAAAGAACCTATTGTAATTGATTATATAAAAATATTTAACAAACTAAAGGAAAGAAGCTACGAGGTTTTGAAGAGGGAATATATAGAGAAAAATTATCCATATCCCAAAGGTATTGTTATAAAAATTCAAGGGGAAAAGGCAGATTTTAAATCAGAACCTACCCTTTATCCCCTCTCTGACAATTCAAATCCTTTAAACGAACCCTATAATTTCAGAAGAAAAATTTTAAATATAATTGGAGGATATAATTGGAGAAATGCAGGACAGTGGATTGAATGGAAGTTTATAATTCCTGAGGATGGACTTTATAAAATTGGAATAAAATTTAGACAAAATGCAAATCCAGGGGTTCCTACAGAAAGGACTCTTTATATTGATGGAGAGATACCTTTTAATGAGGCTCGAAGTATCAAATTTATATACGATACTAATTGGCAATTTATGTATCTTGGTAATGATAAAGAGCCATACTTTTTCTATTTAAGAAAGGGGGAGCATACTCTTAGATTAAAAGTCTCCTATGGAAATATTGCAGAAATTATAAGAAATATTTGGCAATGTGCCATTGATCTTTCCCAACTTTATACCAAAATTGTGATGATTACAGGTCCAAATCCTGATCCATTAAGAGATTATCTTTTAGATCAGCATATTCCAGATCTTATACCTACTTTAGAAGAAAATGCGAAAATTCTAAGAAAGAATGCGGAAAATATAGTAAAAATAAGTGGAAAGAAAGGAAGTGAATCTGCCCTTTTAGAAAAAGTTGCTTTACAATTGGAGGGAATGGCAAGGGAGCCTGAAACTATTGCTCAAAGATTACAAAGATATAGGGATAATCTTTCTGCTTTGTCCTCCTTAGTCCTTACCATAAGGGAGCAACCCTTAGATATTGATTATATTGTTATTTCTTCTTTTGATCAAGGTAATTTTAGAGTTCTTCCCAACTTTATTGAAAAATTTATAGATGGGATAAAAAAATTCTTTATTTCCTTTATAGAGAATTATAACATTATTGGTTCTTTCTATGATAAAGAAAAATCCATAAATGTATGGATTCAGATGGGAAGAGATCAGGCAGAAACCCTGAAAATTCTTATCGATACTGATTTTACTCCTAAAACAGGGATAGGAGTAAATTTGAATATAATCCCTAATGAAGCGGTCTTACTTTTTGCAGTAGCCTCAAAAGAGAGTCCTCCTGATATTGCTTTAAATGTTTCTCGAACCCTTGCTATAGATTATGGCATTAGAGGTGCTTTAGTGGATCTTTCTGAGCTTCCGGGATTTGATGAGGTAAAGAAAAGATTCGCAGAATCAGCATTGATTCCTTATCAATTTAGGGGAAGGATATATGGACTTCCTATGACTCAAGATTTTCCCATAATGTTTTATAGAAAAGATATATTGGAAAGGCTTAAGATAAAAATTCCTGAGACGTGGGAGGAACTTTATAAGGTTATAGCAGAGTTACAGGGACATAACTTACAATTCGGAGCAGGACCTGGAAATGCTCCAAGTTTTGATATATTTAATATGCTTCTTCTTCAAAGGGGAGGAAGATATTATGATGAAGATGGCAAAAGATGTTTGCTTAATGATAATGAAGGAGTAGATGCCTTTAAGGAATGGACGAATCTATATATATTATACGGAATTCCTCTTTATTACGATTTCTTTAACAGATTTAGAACAGGAGAGATGCCCCTAGGTATAGTTAACTATACTTTATATAATGCTTTTAAGGTTGCAGCTCCAGAAATTAGTGGACTTTGGGGTATTGCACCTTTACCAGGAAGAAAAAGAAATAATATTATTGATAGAACTATGTCGGGAAATAGTACTGCAGTTTTAATCTTCAAAGATACGAAAAAAATAAATGAGTCTTGGGAATTTGTAAAATGGTGGCTTTCCACAGAGATTCAAGCAAGTTTTGGAAGAGAGTTGGAAGCTTTATTGGGAGCAGGTGCGAGATATAATACTTCTAATATAGAGGCTTTTAGTTATCTTCCCTGGCCTTCTTCTGATTATAAAGTGCTTTCTGAACAATGGAAATATCTTAAAGAAATCCCCATAGTTCCAGGAAGCTATTATATTTCAAGGCATTTAGATAATGCTTTTAGAGAAGTAGTGATGTTGGGAGAATTACAGAGGGAAGCCCTTGAAAAATATAC
Source organism: uncultured bacterium (assembly GCA_938034905.1). Taxonomy (GTDB): domain Bacteria; phylum Dictyoglomota; class Dictyoglomia; order Dictyoglomales; family Dictyoglomaceae; genus NZ13-RE01. The sequence continues at coordinate 10,429 of CALHLF010000032.1, forward strand.
TAAGGAGATAAATAAAGAGATTAGTAGAAAAAGAGAGGAATTTGGACTTGATATTTTAAGGTGAGAAAATGAAGGATAAAAAATTAAGGAATGTCTGGAAAGAAATTAAGAAAAATAAGGAATCTTATTTATTGATTCTTCCTTACTTTACTTTATTTCTAATCTTTATAGTGATTCCTGTATTATTTGGAGCTATATTAAGCTTTACCAATTACAATATAATTCAAACTCCTAAGTTTATAGGCTGGTCCAATTATAAAAGACTTTTTCTCGAAGATGATATTTTTTTAATAGCAATTCAAAATACCTTTAAATTTGCCTTGATCACAGGACCTATTAGTTATTTTGCTTGTCTCCTCTTTGCATGGTTGATAAATGAATTATCTCCTAAAGTTCGAGCTATTACAACTCTTCTATATTATGCTCCTGCTCTTTCCTCTGCAATTTTCTTCATCTGGACCTATATCTTTTCTGGAGATGTTTATGGTTTTCTAAATGGAATTTTAATAAATTTAGGGATAATAAAGGAGCCAATTTATTGGCTACAGGATCCCAATATTAATCTTTATGTATTAATGATCATTCAGCTCTGGATGAGTTTAGGGACAAGCTTTTTAGCCTTTATAGCTGGGTTTCAGACTATAGATAGGTCATTATACGAAGCAGGAGCTATAGATGGAATTAGAAATAGATGGCAGGAACTTTGGTATATAACATTACCCTCTATGAAACCTCAGCTTATATTTGGTGCTATTATGCAAGTTACCACCTCTTTTGCAGTTGCTGATATTTCTGCGAATCTTATTGGTTTTCCCAGTCCTCTATATTCTGCTCATACTATTGTTCTCCATATGTGGGATTATGGAAGTATAAGATATGAAATGGGATATGCCTCTGCTATTGCAGTTATTTTATTCTTTATTACAGTTAGTATAAATCAATGGGTTAGAAGAATCTTAAGATCTGACTAAATGGAGGATTTAATATGAAAGAAAGAAAAGTTAATAGATCTTTTTGGGGAAATTTGGTAATCTCAGTAGTGTTAACAGTTGTTGCTGTATTTATGGCTCTTCCATTAGTATATTCCATAATGAATGCCTTTAAGCCCTTAGATGAACTTTTTCTTTTTCCTCCAAGATTGTTTGTTAGAAGACCTACTTTAAAAAATTTTTCTGATCTTTTTTATCTTATGGGCACCTCCTTTGTCCCCTTTTCTAGATATTTATTCAATAGTATTTTTATAAGTTTTTTTGGAACCCTGGGTCATGTTCTTATTGCATCTATGGCTGCATATCCCCTCGCAAAACATAAATTTCCAGGAAGTAAGTTTTTATTTAATTTAGTTATATTTTCTCTTATGTTTTCTGGATATGTTACTAATATTCCAAGATTTATAATAATGGCTAAGCTTCGTCTTCTTGATTCTTATCTTTCCTTAATTCTTCCATATATAGGAGCAACATTGGGTTTATTTCTTATGAAACAATTCATGGAACAAATTCCAGATTCTTATATAGAATCTGCAAGAATTGATGGAGCTAACGAATTTAAAATTTGGTGGTATGTAATTATGCCCAATGTGAAACCTGCTTGGCTTACTCTAATTCTCTTTTCCTTTAGAGAGATTTGGAATGACACTTATACTCCTTCCCTTTATATTCACAATGAAGCATTGAAGCCTTTTTCTTTAGGTTTAACTTATATTCAGCAGGGGGGTTTTGTAAGAGCTGGTGCTGGTGCAGCTGCAGCAGTATTGATGTTAATTCCATCCATTATTATCTTTATAATTACTCAAAGTAATGTGGTGGAGACAATGAAATCTGCAGGTATAAAGGGTTAAAGGGGCATATATTATGAAAAAAAGTTTAGTATTTATTATTCTTATTTTATTAGTTATAGAAATTTCTTTTGGAAGTGTACCATATTATACATACATTTATAATGAAAGGGGAAGGCCTGTCCCTTCTCTTCCAGGATTTGAGCCTAAAAAAATAATTACTGGTGAAAGTGTAGGACTTACCAAGTTTTCTTCTCCTCAAGATCTTTTTATAGATAAAGAAGGCAATATTTATATTGCTGATACAGGAAATAACAGAATAGTAGTTGTTGATTCTGATTTTAAAGTTAAAGGAATTATTGAAGATTTTAATAATAATAGAAAAAAGGATAAATTTAACTCTCCCACAGGGATATTTAAGACTGAAGATGGAAAAATCTATATTGCTGATTCAGAAAATGGAAGAATTGTTGTGTTAAAGGAAGATGGAAGTTTGTATAGAATAATTGGAAAACCTGTAGGAGATGTTATAAAACCAGATTTTGTTTACAAACCTAAAAAATTAGCAGTAGATAAATTAGGTCGTATATATGTAGTTGCTGAAAATGTAGTGGAAGGACTTATCCAGTTTAATGTTGAAGGAAAATTTGAGAGATTCTTTGGAAGTAACAGGGTAGAAGTGAATCCCATAGATCTTTTTTGGAGGAGAGTACTTACAAGGAGACAGCGTCAACAATTAGCTCTATTTATTCCCATAGAATATAGAAATATAACTACAGACAAGGATGGATTTATATATGGTTGTGTAAGGGCTTATTATAACCAAGTTAAGAGATTAAATGCCCTGGGAGATAATATTATAAAACAAGAAGGAAGAACAGGATCTGTTTATGGAGATCTTTATTTTGGTTTTACCGTAAGGGGGGAAATTGTAGACATTGCCCTTGATGACTCTGACAATTTATATGTGTTAGATGGAAGGGTTGGAAGAATATTTGTCTATAATACCTTGGGAGATTTTCTCTTTGTTATAGGGGATTTAGGGAATCAAAAGGGGCAATTTTCCTATCCTTGTGCCCTTTCTGTATATAAGAACAAAATTTATGTTCTTGATGAAAATAAAGGCACAATAACAATATTTTCTCCAACTTATTTTGGGGAATTGGTTTTAAAGGCAAATTCTTACTATGTGCAGGGATATTATGGTAAGGCTGCAGAAATATGGAAAGAAGTGGTAAAACTTGATGTCAATTATGACTTGGCTTATATTGGGCTTGGAAAAAATTATCTTCATAATGAGGAGTATAGATCTGCAATGGAGGCATTTAAATTAGGTTTTTATCCTCAAGGATACTCAAAGGCTTTAAAGGGATATAGAATTGAATATATGAGGAAAAATTTCTCTAAATTTATGAATATTTTAACATTATTCCTGCTCTTTATGTATCTTCTAATAAAATTTATGGGAGAAAGAATAAGGGAAAAGCTCAGAACTTTTCTTTCAAGAAGGGATGTTTTGAAAACAGCCTTATTTGCATTTTATATAATATTTCATCCCTTTGATGGATTTTATGAACTAAAAAGAAACAAAAATGCCTTCAAATCCTCCTTTGTCCTTTTAGTTTTTATAATATTCTCCTTTTTAATTAAAAGAATCTTTACAAGTTTCCATTTTAATCCTGTAAGGATTGAGGAGTTAAACATACTTCTTGAGATTAATAAGATAATATTACCCCTTTTGGGATGGGTAATAATAAATTGGGCTATAACCACAATAATGGATGGAAAGGCAACTATGAGAAATATTTGGTCCTTCACTCTATATTCCCTATTTCCCTTAGCATTATTTAATATTCCTCAAACTTTATTAAGTCATGTATTTACTTTAGAAGAAATAGGCTTCTATGAAATTATAAGCACTTTAGCTTCTCTTTGGAGTTTGGCTCTTCTTATATCAGGAATAATGGTTGTGCAGGATTATACTTTAAATAAGGCAATAGGCACATCGCTTCTTACTTTAGCGGGAATTCTTTTTATTATGTTTATAGGAATAGTGTTTTTTGGTACCTTTCAACAGTTTTTAAGATTTTTATACACTTGTTATCTTGAAATAAAGTATATGATCTCATAGGAGGATTTTTTAAATGCTAAGAAAGATTCTTGTGATAGTTTTCTTGATGATGATTATGCCTATATATGGACAGGGAGAAATCTATAAAAAAATAGCAGAAAATCATAATTTTTCTCTTTTATTTAACGAAAAGGATGTAAGTCTAATTATAGAAGATAAAAAATCAAAGAGATTATATCCCCAATTTCCTGAGGATTGGGAAAATGATTTTTCTATGGGGCTTACAAAATTTAGTATCCCTTCCCATTTAGTTTTGGAATTAGTAGATGAAGAAGGAAGAATAACTACTTATAACACCTATGCCTTGGGAGTAATGAGAAATAATTTTAAGATTTCTAAAATCGATAGAGGATTAAGGATTGACTATGATTTCCCAACTCAAGAGATAAAAATATCCATAGAATTTATATTAAATTCCTTTGGGCTTTCGGTGCGTATTCCTATTAAATCCATAAAAGAACCTAAGGATTTGAAACTTAATAGGATATGGCTTCTTCCATATTTTCTTTCTGCAAGTAAAAAAGATGATGGGTATTTATTAGTACCTGATGGTTCTGGAGCCTTGATAAGATTTAAAGAAAGTTATGGAACAGAGAGAGGTTTCGAATTGCCCCTATATGGATATGATAGAGGACTTCCCCTTTATGATATGCCTCCTAAAAATGAAGGACTAAGACTACCTGTTTTTGGGATTAAAAGGAATGATTGGGCAGTTTTAGGACTTATTAAAAGTGGAGATTATTCTGCAAGTATTGCTTCTTATATTCCCGGAAATAGCACTGGATATTACAGAATATACCCTATATTTACCTATAGAAGTATTCATAAATTCCTCCTCTATGAGAGAGAAATTTCCACAGGCCAAGCAGGGGAAGTGGTAGATGTATTAGTAAATAAGATATCCCCATATCATCTTGATAAAGATATAGTCGTAGATTACTACTTTCTCATTGGAAAGGATGCTAACTATTCAGCAATGGCTAGATTATTTAGAGAATATATTATTAAGAATAGAATTTTGGAAAAAAGGATAAAAGACAGCTCCTTTTATCTTAATCTTTCTTTTATTGGAGGAATAAAGACAAAAACTACCTTCTTAGGAATACCTATGGTAAAATTTTCTCCCCTTACTCCCTTTGAAAAGGCTATAGAGATTTTAGAAAACCTTAAAAAACAGGGTATCAGAAATATAAATCTCATCTATAAAGGATACCAACCTGGAGGTTATTTGGGAAAAATTACCAATGGAATTAGGTTCGAGAAAAAATTAGGGGGAGAGAAAGATTTTCGTAGACTTTTGGAATACTGTGAAAAAAATAATATAAACTTAAGTCTTTCTGCAGAGATAATAGAGGTTCATGAGGAGGGAAATGGTTTTTCCTCTGCTAAAGATGCTAATAGGTATTTAAATAACGGATTGGTCCTTTTGTATAAATGGGATCCTGTAACGAAAAAGAAGAATAGAGACTATAATCCATGGTTCAATATTCTTCCTATTAGAATCCCAACTTATCTCAGAAATATTGTAAGTGATCTTGATAAGTATAAAATAAGGAATATTTTAATAGAAAATATAGGAGATTATATATATTCTCAGAATAAAAAGCCTAATTTGTTATCTCGAGAAGAGGTGGCTAATATCCTTCATGAAGTATTTGGAGAGGTGATAAATAAAGTAAAACTTCAGTTTACCCATGGAAATTTTTATGCTATACCCTATTCATCATTAATTTTAGAAATACCTTTAGATTGTAGTAATTATGCCATTGAAAGTGAACCAATTCCCTTTTACCCAATGGTAATTCATGGATATATTCCCTATAGTGGAAAACCTGGAAATTTAAGAGAAAATCAAAAAAAGGAATTTCTTAGGATGGTGGAGTATGGAGCGCTTCCTTATTATCTTCTAATCTATGAGGACTCCTCTTATTTCAGGAAAAGTTTTTATAATGAAATGTTAAGTTCTAATTATAAAGACTGGATAAAAAGGATAGTAGAAGAATATAAAAAGATTGAAGATTTATATAAATCCATTGTAAATGTTCCTATGAGATTCCACGAGAAATTATCAGAAGGTTTATACAGAACTGTTTATGAAAATGGAATAGAAGTAATAGTAAATTATAATTCAAAACCCATAAATTATAAAGGAAAGGTCATTGAAAAAGAGGATTTTATTTATCTTAAAGATAAAAAAAGGAGTGAAGAATAAATGAGAAAAAAGAAATTAAGAAGTCTTTCTCAAAGACAAGCTTTTGTAGGAAGACTCTTTGTTTATCCTTGGCTTATTGGGTTTTTGATATTCTTTGCCTACCCCTTTATCCGATCCATTATTTTTGCCTTTAGCGAATTAGACCTTACTCCCTTTGGTCTTAAGCTAACCTTTATAGGATTTAAAAATTTTATAAAGGCCTTACAGGAAGATCCTACCTTTATTCAATACTTAACTCTTGAAGTAACTAATACCATTGTTAATATCCCTCTAATCTTAATGTTTTCTTTGTTTATTGCTATCCTTTTAAACCAGAGGTTTAAAGGAAGAGCCTTTATAAGGGCAATATTTTTCCTCCCAGTAGTGGTCATGTCTGGAGCTTTACTCTATGTATTAGAAAGTAATACTATGGAACAATTCTATATAGGTGCTCAAACGGGAATGGCAATGTCAAATTCACCCTTTGTTAGAGGAATAGACTTTAGGATGTTTCTTATTCAAATAACGGGAAATATTCCCTTTGTTAGACCTTTAATTGATGCCATTAATAGAATTTATGAGATAATTTGGAAATCAGGAGTCCAAATTCTAATTTTTTTAGCAGGGCTTCAATCTATTCCATCTTCTTTATATGAGGTTGCCAGTGTAGAGGGAGCTACTCCTTGGGAATCCTTCTGGAAAGTTACCTTTCCTTTACTTTCTCCCATTATATTGGTTAATGTAGTTTATACTGTTATAGATTCCTTTACTGATTATAGTAATGATGTATTAAGATATATTCTTGAAGTTGCCTTTAGAAGATTACAACATGGATATAGTTCTGCAATAGCTTGGCTTTATTTCCTAATTTTGGGGACAATTCTTTTATTATTAGTCATTTTTATTTCAAAAAGGGTATTTTATATAAGTGAATAGGAGGAAGAGAATGAAATTTTTAGAATATGAAAAGGAAGAATTGATTTTTATAATAAAACATAAATTTGTAAAATTTATAGGAATAACCTTAAGAATTCTTCTCTTCTTGGGACTTATCTATATTCTTATGAGACCTGTACTCTTTATGCTGAGCACTGCATTAAAGAGTAAAGAGGATCTTATAGATCCTACAGTAGTTTGGATTCCTAAGCATATAACTCTTGATAATTTTCGCCTTGCTTTTAAATCCTTATCTTTTTTAAACTCTTTTAAAAATAGTATTCTTACCGCAGTATTACCTGCAATTTTTCATGTAATAAGTTGTTCCATGATTGGATATGGTTTAGCAAGGTTTAAGTTTAAAGAACGAGAAATTATCTTTGTATTGATAATTTTTACCCTTATGGTTCCTCCTCAAGTGATCCTTATTCCTCTTTATGCTTTTTATCAAAGTTTTGATATTTTTGGTTTAGTTAAACTTTTTAGGGGAGAACCCCTCAATCTATTAAACACCTATTATCCCATTATATTGCCCACAATTCTTGGAGGAGGATTAAGAAGTGGTTTATTTATATATATATTTAGGCAATTTTTTAGAGGAATATCAAAGGAACTTGAAGAAGCAGCATATATAGATGGCTGTTCTCCCTTCCAAACCTATTTTAGAATTTTTATTCCTAATTCTATTCCTGCAATTACTACTGTTTTCCTTTTTTCTTTGGTTTGGCACTGGAATGATGCCTTTGGTCCATCGGTTTATATAGGTGATTTTAACAAATATACCTTGTCCATGAATCTTGCGAATCTTAAGGCAATTATTACTGGAGGAACTCAAATTTGGGATCCTCTTCTTATTCTTCCCCCTCAGTATGCTGGAGCTATCTTAGTTATTCTTCCCATGCTGATTCTTTACCTTTTTACTCAAAGACTTTTTGTGGAGAGCGTGGAAAGAACAGGTATTGTTGGATAAAAATTTTAAAAAGGAGGTATTTTCCTATGAAAAAATTAAGCGTTTTGATTCTCCTAACAATTCTTCTTGTAAGTATCCTTTGGGGTCAAGTCTCTTCAAAGACTCTATTAGTCTATGATGGAGAAAAGGAAAATACAAATCTTTCCTCTATTGGCTTCTGGGTTGCTCCCGAAGGTTGTAAGGCAGAGGAAATAAAAAATATTGCCCATTCTGGAGAAAAGAGTATTAAAGTATATTTTAAATGGAATAGCTGGTGGGCTGGTATGGGATTAAATTGGGCTAAATGGAGTAATAAAGATAGGATTTTCGATTTATCGGATTTCAATAAATTGGAATTTTGGGTTAAAGCAGAATCTGAAAATACTATTACCTTTTTACTCACCTTAGCTCAAGCCCCAGAAGCTCCCGAAGAAAAGGAAAAATATTCCGATAAAGTAACAATTTCGGGTGGAATTCCTACTTCTTGGACAAAAGTTTCTATTCCCCTTTCCCTATTTAAAGGGATAGATTTAAAGAAAATCTGGGGCATGTCCATTGAAGTTACAGGAGCTCCTCAAGGAGAACTAATCTTTTATGTAGATGACATTGTCTTCCTGAAGTAGGAGGTTCTTGATGAGGCTTTCAAGACTTCATCTAATTTTATTATTAATTTTGAGCTTTAGTATGATGAATGCTCAGGATAAAAAATATAAATATGTTTTCAATTATATAGAACCCAATAAAGCAGTGGAAGAGATGAATCCGGGATGGAATCTTGGAAACTCTTTAGATTCCATCCCCGATGAAACTTCTTGGGGAAATCCAAAAACAGAGCCATATATATTTGAGGATATAAAGAAAGCTGGGTTTAAAGGAGTAAGAATTCCTGTAACCTGGATAGACCATATGACTCCCAATAATAAAGTGGAAAAAGAGTGGATGGATAGGGTAGAGGAAGTAGTGAGTTATGCTTTGGAAAAGGATCTATATGTAATTATAAATGTTCACCATGACTCCTGGAGATGGCTAAGTAAAGAGATGAAACAAGATAAAGAGAAAACGATAAATAAGCTTGAAACTCTTTGGATACAAATTGCAGAAAGATTTAAAGATTATTCTGAAAAGCTTATTTTTGAAATAATTAATGAGCCTCAATATGAAGGATTTCAAGAATGGGAAGCTGGAGCAATTCAGAATGAAGTAAATGAAAGGATTTTAAAGATTATTAGAAATTCAGGAGGATTTAATGATAAAAGACTTGTGGTAATTCCTCCCCTTGACACAGATATATACAAGGCAGAGAAATATCTAATACCTCCTAAGGATCCAAATATTATAATAGGAATCCACTATTATTCTCCATGGGATTTTGTAGCTAATTGGTGGGGAAGAAAGAGTTGGGGAACCCAAGGAGATATTACCCAAATGGAAAAGGACTTTAGAATAATATATGAAAAATTTAGGAATTATGCCATAATTTTGGGAGAATATGGAGTATTTAATGGAAATAAACCTTCAGAATGGGTTTACTTTGATAATCTCATAAGGATTACAAAAAAGTACAATATTGCAACCTTTTATTGGGATAATGGTTTTGACAACTATGATAGAAGGAAAAGGATATGGAGAGATGAGATGAAGATTAAAATAATAATGAATGCAGTAAAGGGGATTTCCAATTCCTTTCTAAATCCAGGGATACTTTTTATTAAAAAAGATGAAAATATAAAAGATGAAATAGTCCATCTAATACTTAATGGGAATCATCTGATAAATATTTCCTATAAAGGAAAACTTCTTGAGAAGAATAAAGATTATATATTAGAAGGAAATAGGGTAATAATTAAAGGAGATTTTCTTAGATCAATTTTAGGAGAAGTTGGGGAAAGTTCTTTCCTTAATTTCAATTTTGATAAAGGAGCAGATTATGATTTAGAGGTTATCCCTTATAAAAATCCAATAATATTAGATAAACCATTATTAATTCTAAAGGGTCTTTCTATCCCTATAAATTTTATTATCTCCTTTAATGGGACAAGGCTTTGTGCTATAAGATTGATAAGGGGAGATAATGGAAAGCCCATAAGGGATCCTTGGACGCCATACTTAAGGGGATGGGATGATTTTGAAGTAAAGGATAGTCAGGTTACAATAAAAAAGCATGTAGTAGAAAAGATTGATGGGGATATTAAGATTATATTTGAATTCTTTCCAGAAAATATCTCCTTGGAAACTTATATAAAGGTAAAATAAAAAGGCTGGGTAAATTCCCAGCCTTTTAAACTTTAATCTTTTCCAGATCCTCCCATTTTTTATACAGTGTAGGAATACTTTCAATTAGTCTCTTTGTATAATCGTGTTTTGGATTTGAGAGAATTTCATCAGGTGTTCCTTCTTCAACTAATTCTCCCAAGTACATAATTAGGATTTTATCCGAAATATAATATGCCAATCCCATATCATGAGTAATAAAAAGGATAGAAGTGTTTTGAACTTTTCTTAATTTCTCAAAGAGTTTTATTACACCTCCACGGGTTGATGCATCAATCATGGATACAGGCTCATCTGCTACTATTAATTTAGGCATGAGTAACCAACATCTTGCTACCATTATTCTTTGTTTTTCTCCACCAGAGAGCTGATGAGGGTATTTTCCAAGAATAGATTTTGGATCCAATCCCACATTTCTTAACGCTTCTTCCATTAATTCCTTTGCTTCAGGGCTTGCAGGATCAAATCCAATTAATCTTATTGCTTGATGAAGAACTCTGTCTATAGGATAAAAGGGATTATAGCTGGCAAAGGGATCTTGAAAAACTGCATGAACCTTTCTTCTTAATTCTCTTATAGTATCTATATTTGTAAAATATTCCTGAAGATTTTTACCTTCAAATAAAATTTCTCCTGATGTGGGTTTCAATAAACCTAATATGATTTTTGCAGTAGTAGTTTTTCCAGACCCACTTTCTCCAACTAAGGAAACTATCTCTCCTTCTTTTATACTAAAGGATACATTCTTTACCGCATGGATATATTTTTTTCTAAAAATTCCTATTTCATATATTTTATTTAAGTTTCTCACTTCTAATAGTGCCATTTTCTCACCTCTTCTCGTATAAGAAGCAGGCAACCCTTCTCTGGTTTATATTTTTGAGTAAGGGTTCCTCTTTATCACATATTTCCATTCTCTCGGGACATCTGGGATGAAATCTACAACCTGGTGGAGGGTTTATTAAATCTGGAGGTGTTCCTGGTATGTAGGTTATACCCCTCCTTTTTACTTCAGGCTCTGGGGTTACCACAGAGAAAAGTAACCCCTTTGTATAGGGATGTAAAGGTTCACTTACCATCTCATCTGTTGTTCCTTCCTCTATAATTTTTCCTGCATACATAACTACCATTTTATCTGCAATTTGTCTTACAGTGGCTATATCATGGGTTATAAAAACGATACTTTTTACTATTTTTTTATCCTTTAATTCTTTGATAGTTTTTAAAACCATTTTTTGGGTTGCCACATCCAATGCAGATGTGGGCTCATCCGCAATAAGGAGTCTTGGATTAAGAAGAGTTGCTACAGCAATTACAGCCCTCTGCTTCATTCCTCCAGAAAGCTCAAAGGGATATCTATTAATAAACTCCCCTGATATTCCGATTTCTTCAAATCTATTTATAGCTTTCTCAATTATTTCCTTTTCATCTATCTCTTCAAAATGGGATTTCATTACATCCAATATGTAGCTTCTAATTCTCTTTGTGGGCATCAGTGCGTTCATTGCTGATTGGGGAATAATAGATGTTTCCCTTCCCCAGATTTTTTTCTGAAGTTCTTCTCTATTTATATTAGTTAATTCCAGTTCATTTCCATTAGTATAAAGCTTTACACTCCCTCCCATAAAAGTTAAAGGTCTTTTTATACTCATAAGCATTACATTGGATAATGTACTTTTTCCTGATCCACTCTCTCCTACTATACCTATTATTTCATCTTTTATTTCCAATGATACTCCATCTACTGCTCTTACAAAGTTTTTTTCTATAATATAATAAGCCTTAGTATCTCTTAGCTCTAAAATTGTTTCTCCCATTTTTTTCACCTCTCTCTTAACCTTGGATTAAATATTTCATCCATTGTGGTGGTAACAATAAGGAGGGAGGAAGTTAAAGCTACAATTATTAATCCTGGAGGAATAAACCACCACCATAGACCTCTCCTTACCGCTTCCATTAGGACTGCCCATTGAAGTATTATTCCCAAGGAGACCCCCTTTGTGGGACCTAAGCCAATTAAGCTTAATCCTGCCTCTCCCAATATTCCTCCATTTATAAAGAGGATAAATGCCATAAGGGCATAGGTAGCAATTCCAGGAATTAAATCTTCAAAAGCTAATTGTAGATCAGTATATCCAGCAAGTCTTGATAAATATACATATTCTCTGTTGATAAGAGAGAGGAGTTGAGCTCTTATAGCACGGGCAAACCAAGGCCATCCAAGGACTCCTAAAAGAATAGCAACAACCTCTGCACTTCTTACTTTTAGATATGTTGCCACTAAAATTGCCAGAAGAATATTAGGAATAGTTAATACTATATTTGTAAAGGACATAAGAATATCATCCACAACTCCGCCTTTTACAGCAGAAATAGAGCCAATAAGTAGTCCAATTACCATTGAGATTACTGCAGTAAGGAAGCCAATATAAAGGGAAGTTCTAATGCCGTTTAAAAGTTTTGCTAATAAATCTCCACCATAGGTATCTGTTCCTAAGGGGAATTCCTTAGATGGGGGAGATTCCATCTTGCCAGCAAAGGAAGTAGGATCTTTTGGGTAAAGAATAGGGCCCAAAATTCCCATTAATACAATAAGAATAAAAACAGAAAAAGCAACAATGAACTTTTTGTTTCTGAATAAGGGTTTAAAAATAGTTCCAAACATTTTTAGCTCTCTCCTTGTCCTAATCTAATTCTTGGGTCTATTATAGCATATATAAAATCTACAAAAAAGTTTGCAAGGTAAATTGAAGCTATAAGAATGACAAATATACCTTGAATTAAGGGATAATCCAAGGTGCTTAATGCCCTAAATAATAAGTATCCTGTTCCAGGATAGTTAAATATAATCTCGGTTATTAAAGCACCTCCCAGAGCGCCTCCAAGACTTAAAGCAAGACCAGTTACCTGAGGAAGTAGTGAATTTCTAAATACATATCCAAAGATTGTTTTACTTTTTACTCCTAAATGTTCACTGAAACTAACGTAATCAGAATCCAGTTCGTTTACCACTAACATTCTTGTTCCAATGGCCCATCCGCCAAGGGCAGAAATAATAATAGATAAAGAGGGAAGAATATAATGAGAAAGAACATCGAGAAGAAAACTAAAACTTAGGTTAGGAATTGTTCCCTGGGTATATCCACCCTGTCCAGGAAAAATCTTAAGTTTAACAGAAAGAAAGAAGATAAGGAGCATTCCCAACCAATAATAGGGGATTTGACCTATAATTAGAGATGTATTTAGAGCAATCCTGTCCACCAAAGATCCTCTCCTGTATCCTGCAAAGGCTCCTAAGGTATTTCCAATGATCCAAGCAATAAGAATAGAGGGAATAAGTAGAATTAAAGTCCAAGGAATAACAGGAATAATTAATTCAAGAGTTTTCTTAGGATAAGATGAAATTGAGGTTCCTAAATCTCCCCTTAAAGCTTTGGTTATAAATTCCACATACTGCACAAACCAGGGTTTTCCTAAGCCAAATTCTTCCATTAATGTTCTTTCTACACTTCTTAATAGTTCAGGATTTGCTTGTCCCGTCTGAAATATCCTACTCAAAATTGAAGCCAAGGGGTTTCCAGGAATTGCTCTTGGTAAAATAAAAACTATAGTTAACGCAATAAAGTATGTAAGAAGTAGGAAGAAAAATCGTCTTCCCAGGTATTTTATAAAAGGATTTAGTGTATGGTCCCTCATTTTATATCCTCCTAATTTTTAATATTTTTTACTTAGTTGTTGCCTTCATTAGGTCGTTCCAAATAAGGGAAGTGGGAATTAATACTCCACCCTTATCTACTGTTGTAAGCCATGCGGGAACTTTTGGTGTTTCACCCTTCTTTGCTATTCCAAAGAGAACGGGTAGAGAATTGGCAGACCAGTTAGCAGCAGGATACCACCATGCATTCTCTTCTCTTGGCCATCCTACCCACTTCACCTCACTATATGCATACCAGTGTGCTCCGTAGAATAATGGAATTCCTGGGAGATCTCTTTGTACAATCCTTTGGAGTTTGGAGATTAATGCCTTTCTTCTTGCAACATCTAATGTTGCAGGAATTTCATCTAATAATTTTATGGCTTCTGGATTGTCATATCTTGTCCAGTTTCCAGACCAGGAGCTCTGTCCAAAGGGTAATGTTAATCTGATATCTGTTACAAATCTATAGGTATTCCATGGATGGTCATATCCTGGACCTGCATCCCAAGAGATAATGAAGTCAAATCTTCCAGTGGTCATTCTTTCTGCCCATACTGTAAAGTCTGGGAATTCTGTCTTTATATCTATTCCAATCTTTCTTAGATTCTCTGCTATCATTTCGCACATCATCATCCAGTCAGTCCATCCATAGGGTACCTCTATGGTGTAAGGTCCTAATCTCTTTCCATCAGGAGTTCTTCTAATTCCATCTGGACCTTTCTTATATCCTGCTTTATCTAATATATTATTTGCCTTCTTTAAATCTGTTGGAACTTTTCCATCCTTGGTTCCCCATAGGTATTTTGAGTATCCATAATCTATCCATTGCTTGTAAATTTCAAATACATCTATTACGTAGGATGGATGGGCTTGTGGGCTGTACCCAAAATATGCCTTCTCTAACATATCCACATAGGGTACTGCATAAGCAATTGCCTTTCTTAATGTAGGATCTGCTAACTCCTTCTTGAAATAGCTTATGTATAAGAAGACTACGCCATCAGGCATGTAATATGGTTTAGATTTGAACCATGTTCTTACTGGTAATCCCTTCTTTTCCCAGAGTTCGTATACTGCAGGGATAAAGGTACTTGCCCAATCTGCGTCTCCCTTTTCAAAGGCGAGGTTTGCACTGGGATTATCCTTGTATACGATATGGGTAATGTATTTAGGTTTTGGAAGTCCAAATATATCCTTGCCCCACCAATCATCTATTCTTCCATATATTACAGTGTTAGGATCTGCAAAGAATAATTTATAAGGTCCTGATACTACTTGTTTTGCAGGATCATCATTGGCAAACTCTCTTACTGCACCTGTACCCTTCTTTTCCAATTCTTCATATACATGCTTAGGTACTACTCTTGTTCCAAGGGCATATCCTAAGAAGGAGAAGTAGTTTGGATTTGGAGTTTTCACTTTGAATTCTACAGTCTTAGCATCTACTGCTCTAACGCTGGCAACATAAGCATCCCATCCTGCACCAGGTCCTGTTCCTATCTTCTTTGTTAATTCAAAAGTATATGCTACATCATGAGCGGTAATTGGTTTTCCGTCGCTCCATTTTGCTTGAGGTCTAATTTTAACTTGGATGGTTGTCTTATTTATTACTTTATATCCTTCTCCGATTGCAGGAAGCCATACGTCCTTTGCATTACTGTAATAGAAAAGGGGCATAAAGAGGAAGGGATCTGTTCCCCAGGTAACGTTAGCTGCATATGGATTCCAAGTAGTTGGTGGTCCCCAGATTCCTCCTATACAATATACTGTTTCATCACGGGGAATTGCTACCTGTGCTGTGGAGTTTACAGGAAGGAGAAGGGAAAGGAGAACAAAGGAACTTATGAGGATCACTAAAAATTTACTCTTTAAACCTTTCATTCCTTCACCTCCTAAATTTTTTAAGGGTTTGGGACCATACACTAAATCCTTAGTGCCTAAAATAATATCATATTGAAATTAATTTGTAAAGAGAAAATTTATGAAATTTTCGGAAAAAAGATTTTACCTGAATTTTTATGTTATAAATTTTTTACCTCTATAATTTCTTCGGTTTTTTCCTCTAAAATTTCAACCTTTCCTAAAAAAACTCCTCCCTCTTCTACTATAAATTTTCCACCATGTTTCAGGTCTCCCTCTAATCTTCCTGAAGATAATATCTCTACACTCTCATGAGAGATTACATTTCCTTTAATCCTTCCCACAATGGTCAATTTCTGGCATTTTATATTTCCCTCTACATAACCTGTTTTTCCCACTATAACTCCTTGTTTCGTTTCAATATCACCAAATACCTTTCCATCTATTCTTAAAGAAGCCTCTGAAAAAATCTTTCCTTGAATCTCAACCCTTGAACCTATAATGGTATCTATAACTTCAGGTTTACTTTTTTTCCCAAACATAGTTACCTCCTATTTTAAAGAACCAATTTTTATAAGATCTAAATTAAGATAGGGTAGAGGATTTACCGCAATCCCATTCCTCCTCACTTCATAATGAAGGTGAGGGCCTATACTTGTTCCTGTACTTCCTACTAATCCTATAAGTTGTCCCTTTTTAACATATGTACCAGATTGTACCTTTATTGATGAAAGATGAGCATATAAAGTAGAGATACCTCTTCCATGGCTTATTTCAATAGTTTTTCCATATCCACTCTTCCATCCTGTAAAAACTACAAAACCATCTGCAGTAGCATAAACAGGCGTACCCCAAAAGGAAACTATATCGATACCTTCATGAAAATGCTTCCTTCTAAATATAGGGTGAATTCTCCATCCATATCCTGAGGTTATAATTCCAAAGGTAGGCCAACGAGATGGGGTTACTGCAAGTATAGATTTTCTTCTATTTATTTCCTTTTCTATATAGGCTAATGCTTCTTCTTTTTCCTTTAATATTGCCTTCATTTCCAAAATTTTTCTTTGGGTATTAAAGGTTTCTAAATCACTATAGGTTTTTAAATTAAGAGGAATACCACTGACTTTGGATGGGGATACTTGTATACTTCCCTTTATTCCTAAGATTTGTTTTAATTTTTTTTCTACCTCTTCTAGCTCCTTTATTTTTTTCTTTAGATTTTCTAATTCTTTAAGTTGTGCCTTTTGTTGTTCTGTTACTTCCTCTAATATTTCCAGATGCTTTACCCTTGTAAGTTTACTTGATGATATTTTATATAAAATAACTGATCCTGTAATAATTCCCACTATGAGGAATACTATAATTAATATAAGGACTTTATTGATCTTATGAGTTCTTGGATTTGAAGAATCATGGGGGATAATCATCAATGTAAAAGATCTTTTCCTTCTTCTCTTATTTTTTGCCATTATTATCCACCTCTAATAAAAAGAATAAAAGAATAAAAAAAATAAATTAACTACCCAAATTATAACAAAACTTTAATAAAAAATCAAGAATTGAGTATTTTCCTAATTTATAGCTTATTTTTACAAAAGATAGTTTAATATCCTTGACATTGTTCAATATTTTGTTTAATATTATTTGAGTATAAATTAATGTAAGGGAGGTTTATATGAAGAACTTATTTCATTTTCCTATAAAAGTAAATTTAGAAAGTACAGGAATTCCTTCTTATTTTATTTTAAATGGTAGATATTACAGAATCCAAAAAATCGAGAGAAAATGGGAGACAGTTTATAGAGCTTTAGGAGAGAAGGGATATAAGTTCTATTTGAGGGTAAAAGCAGAGGACGGAAATTATTATGAGATAGCTTATGATTCCCTACTAGATACTTGGTTTTTGGAAAGGATAGATTTTAAATCTTCCGTATTAATCCTATAACCTTTCCGAGGATTACAAAGGGTTCAAATATAGGGGGATAATTGGGATTGGCAGGCTCTAAATAGAGCCTGCCCTCTTTTTCCTTTAAATATTTAATAGTAGTCTCATCTCCTACTAATGCCACTACAATATCTCCAATTTCTGCTATTGATTGTTTTCTTACTATAACAATATCTCCCTCTAATATATGAGCATTTTCCATACTATTTCCTTTAACTTTTAATGAAAAGACTTCCTCATTTCCCCTTAAAAGTATCTTGGGAACAGATATATAATCTTCGATAAACTCAGGACTTTCTACAGGATATCCTGCTTTTATATTTCCCACTAAGGGCACATATCTTGGGAATTCCTCGGTAAACCCCTTCCACTTAAATCTTCCAGAAGGATCTTGCTCTATAAATCCCTTTTTAATTAATGCCTTAAGGTGAAAATATCCAGATCCTGAGGATTTCAAGCCCAAATACCTTGATACTTCCCTTACTGTGGGAAAATTTCCTGTTTTTTTCCACGTTTCTCTTAAGTATTCCAATACTTCCCTTTGCCTTTTACTTAATTTTTTCATATTAGAATTCTGTCACTCCTGTAAAATTAAATTCTTTTATCTTTAGTCCTGGGACAGAACAAAATCCTCCAAAGAAGGGAAGAATTACTTTTTCAGAGGATATTTCTTCCACATTTCCTAATGCTTCTACAAAACTTTGAGTAAATCTCAAATTCTTAATAGGCTTCTTTATTTTACCCTTTTCTATTAAGAAAGTTCCATCTCGGGTCATGCCTGTTGCCAATACCTTTATAGGATCTAAAAAAGCATTTACATAATGAAATCTTGTGACTAATATCCCTCTCTCCACAGAGGAAATAAGATCCTCTAATTTTTTATTTCCAGGGACGAAAAATAGATTTGAAGGAAGAGGACCAAAGGAAGAATCTGTTGGTGGTAAAGCATGCCCTGTAGATTCCTTTTTATCCTTTATAGCGGTTGCAGTATCATAAACAGGAGAAAGGGGTACTCCTTCCTTCACTAAATCTACATGTCTTTTAGGAACCCCTTCAAAATCAAAGGGAATAATTATCCCTTTTTCATCTAAGCCATCATCATAAATATTAACTAATGGACTAAAAATTCTTTGTCCTTGATATAAGGATAGAAAGGATCTTTTTTCCTGCATTGCCTTTGCTGAGAAACCAAAATAAGATATTTGTTCCATTAATTCTACCACTGCTAATGGTTCAAGAACTACCTCATATTTGCCAGGCTCTAAATCTTCTGGATTTTTACCATCTAAACATTTTTTAAGGGCAACTTCGGAAAGAATTTCAAAATCTATAGAATCTAAATCTTTACCTGCACATTCCTGATATCCTGAAGAACTCTCTGATATATACATTGTCTTTCCATGGGCATAACATAGAGTCCCATATGCAAAAAGACCATTAGAATTCATTACAGAAAGCTCATTTATACTTTCACTTATAGATCCATAAGTATCTACTCCTTTTTCCTCTCCCTTTTTAATAATCTTTTTTACAATTTCTGCCCTTTTATCAGGTGAAGGATTAAATAACTCGATTTTCATTTCTTTATAAACTTGGGGTTTTGGAAGGATCAATTCTTCTATATCAGGTTGATTTTGAATAAGTAATTTTAGGATCTTAATAAGATTATCAATACTTTCACTATCAAGATTACTTAGGCTTGCTACTGCTTTTTTCCTTCCTTCTCCAATTCGAAGAAAAAGGATTAGATTTTCTTCTGCTACATTTTGGTGAATCATATTATTGGCAAAACGAGTTAACTCCTCAGAAGATATAGATAAAACCAATTCTTTTTTCTCAAAGGGAATTTTTTTCATTATTTTTTCCAAGAAATCATACACCCTTTCCTTTCCCCACATTATTTACCACCTACCTTTACCCTTCTGAATCGAGCAGGAGAAACTCCATGGCCTACTCGAGCAGTCTGTATAGGTTCTCCCTTTCCGCAATTGGGAACTCCCCAAACTCTCCAAGATTTTTCATTGGCAATGGCATCACAATTCCTCCAAAATTCATAGGTTATTCCTGTATAATAGGGATTTTTATACATCTTACCAATTTTACCATTCTTTATTTCATAGGCAATTTCACATCCAAAATGAAAATTTAATCTTTTATCGTCAATGGACCAGTTTTTTACTGTGCTCATATAAATACCATCATCTGTGGACTCTATAATTTCCTCAAAGGATTTATCGCCAGGGAGTAGATTTATATTTGTCATCCTAATTATGGGAATCCTATTCCAACCATCTGCCCTCATAGTCCCATTGGAATTTTCTCCAATAATTCCTGCAGTTTCCCTTGAGGTTAAATATCCTACAAAAAGCCCATTTTTAACTAAGAAACTTTTTTGAGCAGGAACTCCTTCATCATCATAGGCAAAGGATCCTAATCCATATGAATGGGTAGCATCTGCAACTATGTTAACAATTTCTGAACCATATTGAAACTTACCTCTTTTATCTAAAGTCAAAAAACTTGTTCCTGCAAAACTTGCCTCAGTTCCTAAAACCCTATCTAATTCTGTAGGATGTCCACAGGATTCATGTACTTGTAGTGCCAACTGGGTTCCATCTAATATTAAGGTTGTAACCATCTCTGGCAATGGTTCTGCTTTTAAAAGTGCTACTGCTTCCTTTGCAATTACTTCTGCATTCTCTAAAAGATTTAATTCTTCAATAAATTCCCATCCTGCCTTTCTATAATCTCCTCCAAAGGAATTAGGATAGGATCTTCTTTGTATATCATCCCCTTCAATGGCAAAGGCGGAAATTCCAGCTCCACTTTCTAATATACTTTGTTCTATCTCGGAGCCTTCACTACTAAGAAAGATCTTGTCTTCTTTAAAAAACTCCATTTCTGATAATGCAATAGATATTCCAGAAACTTCCCTCATAATTCTATTACTTTCAAATAAAAGATTTAGCTTTTTCTCAAAGGGTATAAGAAAGGGATCAATTTTATAACTACTTTTCCATTGGGTTTTTACTGGATTTATTGGGGATAGAGATACTTTATTTTTATTCACAGAAGAAGTTGCTTTAGCGATGGCAAAGGCTTTATCTACTGTAGATTTAAAATTTTCAAGATTAAAAGATGATGCAAATCCCCATGCTCCTTTATACAAAATTCTTACCCCAAATCCATAGGTTTCGTTTATGTTTGCAGTTTCTAATACACCATTTTTTACTGATAGTTCCTCTCTTTGCCTTCTTACAATTCTTACATCAACATAATCTACCCCTAATCTACTGGCATAGTTTAATATCTCTCTTCCAATCTCACGCAAAATTTTTACCTCCCTTCTTATAGATTCATATAGTAAGGTACCCTTCTTGAAAATATAGAAATCCTTTCAAATCCTAAATTTTTTACAACTTTATAAAATTCTCTTACCTTATTTCCTACATCTTCAGGATTATGGGCATCAGACCCAAAGGTCAAAGGTATATTAAAGGGAGCTAATATCTCTAAGAAAGTAGGGGAGGGATATATTTCATTAACAGGTCTTCTTAATCCCGAAGTATTTATCTCTATACTTATATTCCTATCTTTTATTATCTTTGCCAAATTTTTGTAAATCTCAATTATATTTTTAGGAAGTTTATGTCCCCATAATTTAACAAGGTCAATATGTCCAATAATATCAAAAAGTTCACTTTTTATTGCTAACTCTAATCTTTCAAAATAATCTAAAAAGATTGATTCTGATTCCTTCTCCCATTTTGGGTCATTGGGATCAATATCAAAACCAAATCCATGATTTAGCCAGTGAATGGAGCCAATAACATAATCAAATATATTATATTTTAATAACAGTCTTTTAATTTCATCCTCTTTATCAGGAAGATAATCCATTTCAACCCCAATTTTTATAGGATATTTTTTCCTAAGGTTTGAAAGAAAAGTTATATATTCTTCTAAATTTGAATCACACCAAGAAGATGCACGGGGTAAATCCTTATAAATAGGCTTGAATTCTTCAAATCTATGCCCATGTTCCGATATTCCTATTTCTTCTATTCCATTTTCCTTTGCCTTCTCCCAAAATTTTTTGAACCATTCTTCAGAAAAAGGTCCCCTTTCCAAATGAATGTGATAATCTATAATCATTCTATAATTCTCCTTTCCTAAACTAAAGGAAATCATTCTACTATTTCAATGGTAATTGGACTAAAAATTCCATAGGGATGTAAAATATATTCCTTTGTATATTCCTCCCCTTCTGTTCTAAAGGATAAAGAATCTGTCCAAAAATCCTTTCCTTTTTTTCTATGGAGAGGTCCCAACATATTTCTTGGGCTTCCTACAACTTCTATCTCAATTAAGTTTTTCCCATCCTTTAAATAATTTGTAATTTCTACTCTATTTCTACATCTCCATGGAATATGTTCTGCTAATTTCCCATTAATCCATAAAGCAATATGAATAGCAGAATATTCTCCCATAGTTAAGAATACCTTGTTTTCCTTTTCTAAATTTAAATTAATTTCTTCTTTATAAAAAATACATCCCGCATAAAAGGGATAACCTTGGAGACACCAATCTCCAAATCTTAAAAATTTGGGCTCCTTTATAATTTCTCTACTTATAGGATCCACCCCAAAATCTCCAATAATAAAGCAGTCTTCAACCTCCATAGAGTTTTTATAATTACATTGAAGAATTATTTCATTTTCTCCCTCCTTCAGATGAGAGATGGGAATCTTATCAAAGGATCTATCTAAAAACCAACCTATTGGTTCTCCTAACTTTTCTCCATTCAGAAATATAGTAAAATTCTTTGCTCCCTCTATAACTAAAAAGGGATTTTTAGGGATATCCTTTACTTTAAAATTTAATCTAAATTCTACAAAGGTTCCATCCTTTGGATGGGGGTTGTTAATCCATATCCATCTTTGGGGAATTCTATTGGTATGGATAGGTATCATTCCTAATTTCTCTCTTATTTCCCTTTGTGCCATCCATATGGGCATTTCTTCAGACCATTGATCATTTTTAAATCTATATTTACATGTATCTAATACTAATATATTGGGATTATTTCTTCTAAATTCAAATACAGGTCCCAAATAAATTTTGTTTTTTACTCTTAATTTTTTTTCAGGTTTTAATATAGAGGATTCTTCAGGATAAATTACATAAAGTTTTGAATCTGAGGGGCCAAATTTTGCTCTTAAATGTTGATTTCCATTAACCTCCATAGAGGATATAGTCTTTATTTCTCCTGTTAATGGATTCCATTCTTCTACCTTTCCTTTGCAACTAAAGATAATGTCTACTTCATATCCTTGATTTCTATCATTATTTACTATAAAAAATATTCTTTTTCCTTCGTAGACTCTTTCCATATATAAAAAAGTTTCTGCCTCTTGCGTGGGAATATTTTGTATTGAGATTCTTCTTGGCAAAATATCGTCTAATACCTTCCCTAAAGCTCTTTTACCAGGTAGAATAATTAAATTTTGGTGGTTTAGAAATTCTTTTAAAAGCTTTTGAGGTTTACCCTCACAATATTCTGGTAATGGTTCTAAGGAGATAACTTTTCCATCATTATTTAAAAACTCTAAGAGAAGATTTAAGGTTTTTTCTCTTATAGTAATCATAGGTGGAAGAATTACTAATTTATATCCTGATTCTCCCACAACAAATTCTTTCCTCTCTTTATCCACTTTTCCATATTTTTCAATTACAGATTCATCTCCAAGATCAAAATCCCAATGAAGTCCCAATAGAGTCCTACATAAGTTTTGAAAATCTCTTCCCTTTTCCTCAATCTCTTCATCATTTCTTCCATCAAATTCACACCAAGCGCTTTCTATAGGGTGAATTATCAAAATATCTCTTACCACTTTTCCCAAGGAAAGAATGTAAGAAAGTCTTGCAAAATAATCTTCTACAATTTTGTTGTAATCCCACCATATATTATGATAATTAAAAGATGGAGGATAGTCTCTTTTTCTGCATCCTCTTAAAGTATAAAGAGTTAAATGCTGACATCTAAGATTTACTCCTAAAGCATACTGCCAGTCTCCTACCCATTTTTGCCCCTCAAAATTAAATTCCCATCCTGTACATCCATAAAGTTCTGATATTACTCTTTTTTTCCCTAATTGATTTGCAATACTACTTACTTGTTTTACTGTTAATATTTCGTCGGTCTTTTCCATAAGAATATCTATTCCTGGAACATGTTGGTATTCATAGTGAGGCATTATGGAGCCAGAAGTTAGAATACTTTTTGAAAACTCGTTTTCATAAAGATAATGGCCTGTAAAATATAAATTATGTTTTTCACACCATTCTCCAAGTTGTTTTGAATAAGATTCCAAGAAAAGTTCTGATACTGTTCTCCAATAATCATATCGAGCCTTTAAAGAGGCTTCACCTTTGAAGGGGATATAAACTGCTATATCAAAAAAGTTATAGCCTCTTTTTTCTCTAAAGTATTCAGGAAATATATCGGTCCAAGGGAAGGATAATTCTTCCCCTCTTGTCCATAATGATGAGAAAATATTAGGTTCGTCAGTAAAAATTCCAGGAATTGTTTTTCCAAATTCTTCTCCCACTTCTTTATAATATGCTTCATAAGTAGTCTCTATAAAGGTTTTAACACTTTGAGGATTTAAATTATCACTATAGGTATCGTAATTGAACCAATCGGAGGGTTTAACAATTTCCCTTTTTAGAATAATAAGGGATTCAGGAGGATTTACTTCTATCTCAGTAATTTTTTCTAATCTTTCTTCCTTTATTATTCTTTTTCCATCGAGTATAACTTTATATAAGGCCAATTCATTTCCCTTAGGGGTAAATTTGCCCTGTGAGATAATTTCGTATACTAGTTTTTTTTCTCTTCCTTCATCTCCTATCTTTTTTGGTACTAGCCCTCCTGCAAAACCTGAAGGCCATCTATCTTCATCATATAACCATGCTCTTATTCCTATTTCCTTTGCTTTTTTAACAGTTTCCTTAATGCAATTCATCCATTCTTTGCCAAGATATTCTGTTTCTAATCCTACCCTTGAATGCATAAAAAATCCGCCAATTCCATGCTCTTTCATGTCTTCAACCTGTCTTTTTAATTCTTCTATACAAAGATTATCATTCCAAGACCAGAAGGGGGCAGATCTAAATTCAATATCGGGGTTTATAAATTTTTCCTTTATTTCTTTCAAAATTAAAAATCCTCCTTTCTTAAAGCTACTTTTATTAATTTTATTATTTTTCCTTTTTCCAAGCAAATTTTTAAATAGCTCTTTTCTTAATTAAAAATTTATGCTAAATTAAAATAGAAGTTATTAAAAGAAGAGGGGTAAGATGGAAGATATTACAAGACTCCTTGATAAGAAAACGCTAGAGTTTGGAGATTTACCTTCTTATCTTCTAAATTTTGATCGTTTCCTTTTAAAGATAAGGAAGGAAAAATCCACAGGTGTTCTTTATTATTGGGATGACAAATTTAGAGGGATTGTATTAATTCATCAAGGAAAAGCCTTTTTTGCAAAAATTTTAAATATTTTCGACTATGATGAGCTGACATCTGTAAACTTTTTAATTCAACAAATTTATTCGGGAGTTGGTAAGGTTAGTTTTTATAATATTGATAAAACTCTTATTATTGCCCTCGCTGGTCTTTACATGGGAAAACCTCTATATATTCAATTGGATGTTGACACTATAATTCCCAGCAGATTTTTTGCCCTTCTTCAAAAAAGAGGATTCAGTGGCGTAGTTTTTTATGAAAGTTCATCTGAAGTTAAATATTGGCTATTTCAAAAGGGAAATCCTTTAAATGTTCTTCCTGGTGTTTTACCTCCAAAAGGTAATATAAATGTGTTTATTATAGAATCTATACCCTTAATAGATTATTTTGAGGAATGGGAAAAAGAAGAAAGAAAAAAGATTATAAGTTTTTCTCAAAGAATTCTTTCAAATATTGCTAAGACGTTAATTGAGAGATGGGGGCAAAATACTACGGAGTTAATACTTCTTCCCTTAGAAAAAACGCAAGGCCCATTAAAAATCATTTTTGATAGAAAGAATTGGAATTGTAAAATTGAATCTCAAGAGGAGATTACCTATTTAGCCCAAGAAGTAGAAAGATTATATGCTAGATTATTAAGGGAAATTAGAGAAAGGGGAGAAGAAAGTTTTGCAGAGAAATTAGAAGTTTCTGCCTTTAATATGCTCCAAGAAGAAAAAATCATCTGGCCTAATACTGGAGAAAAAATATTTAGAAGATAGGGGACCTTTTGGTCCCCCTTTTATTTTTTATATATTTTCCTTCACTACTTTAACCAAGGAATCCACATCTAAACCTTGAAGCTTAAAGAGATCATCAGGTTTTCCTGATGCCCCATATTCTTTAACCCCTAATTTTATAAACTTTACTCTAAATCCCTTCTCTGCCAATGCATCCCCAATAATATTTCCTATTCCAGTGTAAATATTATGATCTTCATAGGTTATGATTAATCCTGTATTTACTGCCTCTTTCAAGGCATCCCAATCTATTTCCTTTGGTGTTGAAAAATTGAAAATCTTTACCCTTATTCCCATTTCCTTCAATTTTTCCCAAGCCTGGATTGCTCTAAATACCATACTTCCCATAGTAATTATTGCTCCTTTTTCTCCATCCCTTATTTTATCCATTTTTCCATATATAAATTTATAATCTCCTCCAAAGAAGGGATTTCCTTTCTCATCGGTTATTATGGGAAGGACTGATCTTCCCATGGCGACTAAGAAATTTCCCTTTTCCCTTGCTACATACCTTGTCACTCTATCAGTCTGATTGGCATCTGCTGGAACAATAATTTTAAATCCAAAGAGATTTCTGAAAACTCCAATATAATCTATACACTGATGAGTCTTTCCGTCTTCTCCTACATCTAAACCACAGTGGGTTACTATCACCTTTAGATTTGTAAAATTAATATCATTTAGTCTATGCTGATTAAAGGTTTCATCTACCCCAAACACTCCAAAATCTGCAAAGAATGTTAGAACTCCTTGGGTTGATAAAGCTCCTGCGATGGTTGCTGTGTTATGCTCCTGGATTCCTCCTTCAAAGAAGTTTTCTGGGGCAATCTTTGCAAACTCGTGGGTTCTTACTGACTCTACTAAATCACAATCAAAGACAGCAATAGGAGTTTTTCCTTCTTTTCCAATATTTAATTCTGCGAGATTTTTTAATGCCTTTCCAAAGGCAGACCTATTATCTATTTTCATATCAGGAGTATATGTGAAGGATTCTCCTACATCTATATTTACTGGCTCTATCTCTACTATATGTCTTCCTTCAGGTTTAAATTCCTCCCTCATCTTTTTATACTTCTCTAAATTATCTTCTATCCCAAGCTCCTCCAATGCCTTCTTATATTCTTCCATCTTCAATGCCCTTCCATGAAATTCGAATTTATTTTCCATAAAGGAGACACCCTTCCCCATAACGGTATGGGCTAAAATTGCGGTGGGTTTTCCATCAGAAATAGCCCTTCTTATTCCTTGATATATATCTTGAAAATCATGTCCATCTACCTCTATTACTTCCCACCCATCGGAAAGATAATTCTCTTTTATGTTTTGAGGCATAATGGAGGAAAGAGGTCCTGATAATTGAAGTTTGTTATAATCAATGAGAACAGTTAAATTAGAAAGATTATATTTTACAGCAAATCTTCTTGCTTCTGATATTTGTCCCTTTTGTTGTTCTCCATCCCCCATGACCACAAAAACATGAAAATCTCTTTTAAGAAGCCTTGAGGAGAGAGCCATCCCACATCCCGCGGAAAGTCCTTGTCCTAAATTTCCTGTGCTCCATTCCACTCCAGGAACATATCTTTCCACATGTCCCTCAAAGATACTTCCTGCCAATCGAAAATATGCTATGGCCTTATCAATATCAAAAAATCCTAAATTTCCTAAGGCAGAATAAACTCCAGGGGATGTATGGCCATGACTTATTATTATTCTATCTCTATTGGGATCCTTTGGATTTTTAGGATCCACGTTGGCAAAAAAGAAGAGAGTAAGATACATTTCGATGGAAGACATAGATCCACCTGGATGTCCTGATCCTGCTAATGTGGTCATCTTAAGAATATCTCCACGACATTTATGAGCTAAATTCTTTAAATATTCTAATGTCTTCTCATCTATTTTTTCCTTTACAAATCCCTTTGAAAGTTTTACATCCATTATTAGCACCTCCAAAAGTTCTTTGATAATCTTTATTATACTAAATAATGAGTATGAAAAGAATTAAAATTCTATTCTTTGCTCAAATAGGTATAGAGATACTTACCATAGTAAAAGAAGTTTGTGGTGTTAAATATGTTTTCATCACGTGCCTTTTTTTCTCCCTCTATTTATCCCGTTATCGCCCCCTTTGTTAATCCCTTAATAAGATATCTTTGAATAAACATAAAGAATATGATTACTGGTAAGCCTGTTATTATACCTCCTGCAGTTAATAAATCCCATCTTATAATATATTCTCCCATGAAGGTATGAAGACCTACAGGAATAGTTCTTGCCTTTATATCAGAAGTAAAAGTAAGAGCATATAGGAATTCATTCCAAGAATAAATAAATATATAAATAGTTGCAGCAATTATTCCAGGAGAAGCCAAGGGAATAATTATATGCCTTAATACTCCCAATTTTGTGCAACCATCAATTTGAGCTGCCTCATCTAATTCTCTCGGAATAGATTTTAAAAAACCTGTAATCATCCAAGTTGTAAAGGGAACAGCAAATGTGCTATGAGCTAATATTAAAGAAAAAGGTGTATTTAAGATCTTTAAATTTCTCATAAGTAAAAATAAAGGTATAGCAAGAAGGATAGCAGGAAACATTTGGGTAACTAAGAAAACAAAGGAGAGAGGTGTTTTACCCTTAAAATTAAATCTTGAAAAACTATATGAAGCAAGAATTGCTACAAAGAGAGCAATAGTAACTGTAAATATAGCTACAATAATACTATTTTTCATATAAGTTAAAAAAGGAGTAGTCTCAATAAGTAATTTGTAGCCTTCAAAAGTAGGTTTAGAGGGTAGATATTTCAAGGGGAAAGTGTATAGTTCATCATAAGATTTGATAGATGTAATAAAAATCCAAATATAAGGAGCTAATATAAAGGTTAACCATAGAAATACAAAAAAGTATTTGAAAAATTCACTTTTCTTCAATATATACTCTCCCCTTTCCTCAAAAGTCTAAGATAAAGAGAAATAATAATTACAAGAAATACTCCTTGCAATATAGCTATAGTAGAACCGTATCCAAAATTTAATTGTTTATATGCAGTATGATAGGACATTAAAGGAATAATTAAACTACTAAATCCTGGTCCTCCATCTGTCATAATAAGGACTAAATCCATGTGATTTGCTGTCCATATAATACGAAGCATAGTGGTAATAATAACTGTAGGAAGTATAAGGGGCCAAGTAATGTTAAGAAAAATCATAAAAGAGTTTGCCCCATCTATTCTTGCAGCTTCATAAAGTTCATCAGGGATTGCCTCCATAGCAGCTAAAAGCATAATTGCAAAAAAAGGAATACCTCTCCAAATATCTGCAATCATCACTGCAGGAAGAGATGTATCCTTTTGGGCTAACCAAGGAATATATCTTGAGATTAAACCTAATTTTAAAAGAATATCATTAATTATCCCATAATTACCATCTAACATCCAAATCCACATTATAGCAATTAATACACTGGGAGTAACCCAGGGTATAAGAGATAATCCTCTTACAAATGCTCTCCCTTTAAAATTTTGTTTTAAAATAATAGCACCTAGTAGTCCTCCTAAAAATTGGAAAAATACAACTCCTACAATCCAGATTATAGAATTTTTTAAAGCAATAATAAAAATGGGATCATTTAAAACCCTTATGTAATTTTCAAGCCCAACAAATTTAAAAATAGAAGGTTTTAAAGGATTAAAACTATGAAAACTTAAGTAAATAGCTCTAATTATAGGATAAGCAACAATACCTATAATTAAAGTAAATGCAGGTAAGAGAAGGAGAAAAGGGAGAACCCTTTTCTCCCATTTATTAAAATAACTATTTCTTTCTGAGAGCATTAGCGATTTCCTCCATCATCTCCTTAGAAGTAATTTCTCCTAATAATGCCCTCTGCATTAAACTTTGCCATAATTGGGCACTGATATAACCTACTCCTGGAAGAGGTGGCCAAGAAATAGCGTATTTTGCTTGATCTAATGAAACTTTAAAGAATATATTATTTCTATAATAGGGTAAAGATGCAACAGATTTTAAAACAGGTAGTTGCCCCTGTCTAGATCTACTCCACTTATCCATTTGCTCCTTTTCTGTTAACCAGCTAATAAATTTAAATGCTGCTTCTTTATTCTTAGATCCTGAGAGAATAACATTTCCACTCATAGTTACCATAGTCGCAGGTTTCTTTGGATCAGAAGGAGGCATAGGAACTACTCCTACATTTTCCTCTCCTAACTTTTGAGTAACTAAGACAGAAGATCCCACATGATGAGCCATCATAGCAGTAATTCCTGCTTGGAAAGCTCCTAAAACCTGAGCGTAGGCATCGGTAGGAGCAGAAGGGGGAGCTACTTTATGAACCCTATATAGGTCTATATACCATTGATTTGCTAATATTGCTTCTGGAGAATCCGCAATAACTTTTCCATTTCTATCTACTAGCCTTGCTCCCTGAGCAACTAAAAATGCTAGCCATTGGTCTTGTCCTCCAGAACCTCCTCTTAATCCAAATCCATATCTATTTTTAGAGGGATCTGTTAGTTTTTTAGCAGCCTCTAAAAATTTTGAAAGATCAGTGGGAGGTGGCAAATTTTTTTCTTTAAACCAATCCCTACGGTAATACAAATAGAAGGTTATGAATTGGTGAGGCATCATATATACAGGGCTTTTAGCACTTATCTTTCCAGTATTCCAGAGATTGCTGACTACATCTTTATATCCATTCCAATTTTTAAGATAACTATCTAATGGTTCTAAAGCATTTGCATCAACAAAAGCTCCAAGCCACCAGTCTTTAAATCTTGCACAATCAGGAGCGACACCTGCTCCTACTGCATTTACTAATTTATCATAATATTGGCTTAAAGGAATTAGCTCGTATTCTACTTGAATATCAGGATTTAAAGAGTTAAATTGCTTTACAAGATCAGGAAACATAGGATCAGTAGGATCGTCTAACCAAAGCCAGTATTTGACTATCGTTTTCTTTTGTCCTTGTATAGAAAATGCAAAAAGAATTAATATTAAAACTAAAAATATTATGAATTGAGACTTTTTAAACATTTATATGACCTCCTTTACTTATTTTTAAAACTAGTAAGTTTTTAATTTTCCCACCTCCTCTCTCTAATTAAAACTTTCTTTATATTTTGACAATCTCTCATATACATCTACAAAATGCTCTTCTAATACGCTCTTTGCTTTATCATAATCTTTATTTTTTATACTCTCTAATAAACTTCTATGATAATTAATTACCTTTAAAGGAGAAGAAGAATATAAAAGGGGTTCATCTAAATGTTCAAAAAGTTTCCAGAAAATATCTAAGATTTTAATTACTATTTGATTTTTAACCTTTCTAAAAAGGGTTCTATGAAACATCATATCCTCTTTTATAAAAGATTTATTATCCTTTGCTTTTTTTTTCATATTTTCTATTATT
>CALHLF010000033.1 GCA_938034905.1 uncultured bacterium
TATTGAGGAAGGGGATTTGATATATGTTCCCCTTATGAAGAGGAGTGTAAAGATTTTAGGGCAAGTGAGGAGTCCAGGAATTTATGAGATAAAGGAAGGGGAAAGATTATTAGATCTCTTAAATATGGCTGGCGGCCTTAATGAGAGGGGATCACTTTTTGGGGGAACATTAGATAGAGTTTCAGGAGAAAGAATTGATTTAGATTTGTTTAAATTATTTTATGGAAAAGAAAGGGAAAGGGAAGAAGCAAATTTATATTTACAAGATGGAGATACTATTAATATTGTCTCAGAGATTAAAAGAGTTTATGTGTTAGGATTCGTAAGAAATCCTGGCCCTATTCAGTTGGTAGAAAAATTAGGAACAACCCCAGAAGGGGCATTAATTTCAGGTCAAGCTGTTGAAGGAGCAAGAATAAGTGAAATTATAAATAGCGCAGGGGGTATTCTTCCCAATGGAAGTTTTAGAAAAATTGAAATAAGAAGAAAAGGAAATCCAGGGGATAAAAAAATTGTAGATCTTTATAAATTATTAATTTTAGGAGAGATGGCAGAAGAGGAAATAAAAATATATCCAGAAGATGTAATATATGTTCCTCCTATCACCATGACGGTAAAAATCGTAGGACAGGTAAGATTTCCAGGAGTTTACGAAATAAATCCTGGAGATAGAATAAGAGATCTTATTTTAAGAGCTGGAGGAATAACCGAGAAGGCGGGAAGAGAAAATGGACAATTAGAAAGGGTCATTAATGGGAAAAAAGTAGTATATACCTTTAATATTACTAATGCCTTACAGGGAGAAGAAAAGGATAATTTTATCTTAGAAGATGGAGATACTATTTATGTTGCTGAACAAAGAAGATTAGTCTATGTATTGGGACAAGTAAATATGCCAGGTGCCTTTGATTATAAAGAGGGAAGAAAATTAACAGAATATGTAAGTTTAGCTGGAGGATTAAAGGACAGAGCAGATCTTGGTAAAGTAGCTGTAATAAGGGAGGAAAATGGTGAATCAAAGGTTATTCCTATAAATCTTTCTGATATTATAAACAAAGGAAGAAGTAATTTAGATATAGAGATTAAAGAGAACGATATAATTTTTGTTCCAGAAGTATTTATTAAGGGATGGCAAGATATTGTTCAAATATTGATGGGAATAGGAATATTAAAATCTACAATAGGTCCTCTTCTTGGTTGGTAGGAGGTTAGAAATATGAAAGAAGATATAAACACTGAAGAGATAAGTTTAGTAGAATTATTTCATATAATTTGGAAAAGAAAAAACTTAATAATAACACTTTTTATAATATCAGTACTTTCTGCTCTTGTTTACAGTCTTCTATCACCAAAAATATATTCTGCATCTTCGATAATACTTCTTCCCTCCGAAAAGGGAACATCAGGTTTAAGTAGCTTACTTTCAAGTTTGCCAGTTAACATTGGGCTTCTTGGAGGAATTACTCCTGGGGCAAATTTTGTAGCAATTTTAAAAAGTAGAAGGGCCGCAGAATATGTTTTTGATAAATTAAAGCTTGATAATTATTTTGAGGGAAAATTAAGGGAAGAAAAAATAGAGGCTTTAAGAAAAATAGTTAGAATAACTTCCAATGAAAAGGAAAATACTATAACTATAACTGTGGAATCAAAAGATCCAAAACTTTCAGCAGATATTGCAAATACTTATATAGAGGCTTTGGAAAGAACTATAGGTTCCTTAAATATAAGTTCTGCAAAAAGAGAAAGGATTTTTATTGAAGAACAATTAAAGAGGGTGGAAAAAGATCTTAGGATTGCAGAGGAAAAGTTAAAAAATTTTCAAGAAAAGCATTTATTAGTTGATATAGATAGTGAGGCAAAGGTATTAATTAACAATTTGGCTGATCTTTCTGCTCAAAGAGAATCCTGTGAAATTTCTATAAAGCTTGCTAGAAGAAATCTTGATGATCTTCAAAATATGTTAATGGAACAAACAAATCTTCAAAAGAAGGATATATTAGCTATAACATCTTTGACCTATACATCTTCTTTAAATGAGTGGAGAGAAAAACTTATTTCTCAAGAGGTTGATTTAGCTTTACTTTCCTTAGAATATGGCCCTGAACATCCAAAGGTTGTAGCTGCAAAGGCTAGTGTAGATATGACTAAGAAGGTAATGAGAGATGAAATTGAAAGGATATCTAAAGCTATTGGAAATTATTCCTTAGATAAACTTTTTTCACTACAATTGGAAATAGTATTTAATGAGTCAAAAATGAAAGCCTTAGATAGTGTTATAAAAAAATATGAAAAGAAGTTATCTCAATTACCCTCCTTAGGCTTGGAATTGGGAAGATTAATGAGAGAGTTAAAGGTTCAGGAAACAATCTATACTTTATTAACTTCTCAATATGAGCAGGCTAAGGTTAATGAAGCAAAGGAAAATGTAACTATTCAAGTGATAGATTATGCTATTCCTCCCACAAAAAAGAGTAAGCCTTCAACTACCTTAAATGTCCTTATAGCAGGAGTAAGTAGCATATTTTTGGGAATATTTTTAGTATTTTTCTTAGATTTCTGGAAAAAATTTAGAGAAGAATTAAAAAATATGGAGAGAGCATAATGGAGAAACTATTAATAACAGGTGGAGCTGGGTATATTGGAAGTCATGTAGTTAAGGATTTGATTAGAAAGGGTTATGATGTAGTTGTAGTGGATAATTTGGAAAAAGGTCATAGATCTGCAGTAAAATCAGAAAATTTTTATAATGTAGATCTAAAGGATAAAGAATCTTTAGAAGAGGTATTTGAAAATTTTAAGATTAAAGGAGTTTTGCATTTTGCCGCTTCAAGTCTTGTAGGGGAGTCCATGGTGAATCCAGGTAAATATTTTAAAAATAATATCTTAGGGGGATTAAATTTATTAGAATGTATGGTTAAATATAATATTAAATTTTTTATTTTTTCTTCCACCGCTGCAGTGTATGGAGAACCTCAGGTTATTCCCATTCCAGAAGATCATCCCACAAACCCTACAAATGTGTATGGTTCTTCAAAACTTATGTTTGAGAAGATTTTAGAATGGTATGATAGGATTTTTGGGATTAGATACATTTCTTTAAGATATTTCAATGCTGCAGGATGTGATCCTGAGGGTGAATTAGGAGAAGATCATAATCCTGAGACTCATCTTATTCCAATAATTTTAAAAACTGCTCTTGGCCAAAGAAGTTATGTGGAAATTTATGGTACTGATTATCCAACTCCTGATGGAACATGCATTCGAGACTATATTCATATATCAGATCTGAGCTCTGCCCATATATTGGCATTGGAAGCTTTATTATCAGGTAAGGAATCTACTATTTATAATTTGGGAAATTCTAGAGGATTCTCAGTAAGAGAGGTAATAAAATCAGCAGAAAAGGTTGTGGGGAAAAAAATTCCTGTTAAGGAAGGGGAAAGAAGAGCTGGGGATCCTGCAGTTTTAATAGCAAGTTCAGAAAAGATTAAAAAAGAATTAGGATGGAATCCTAAATATACTAATTTAGAAGAAATTATTGAATCCCACTGGAAATGGTTGAAAAAGTTTCCTAATGGGTATCCTGATTGATATATGATATAATTAGAGTATGAAAAAGAGTAAAAAATATATAGTAGTTAATAGAAAAGCAAAGCATGATTATTTTATATTAGAAACCTACGAAGCAGGAATCGTCCTTACTGGCACAGAAGTTAAGTCTCTACGTGAGGGTAAAGTAAGTATAGTGGATAGTTATGCAGATATTGAGAAAGGAGAATTATGGTTATTTGATCTTCATATAAGCCCTTATGAAAAGGGAAATATATACAATCACAATCCTAAGAGACCAAGAAAACTATTATTACACAAAGATGAAATAGCCCATTTGATAGGAAAAGTTAAGGAGAAGGGCTTGACATTAATACCCCTTTCTATATATTTTAATGAAAGAGGATGGGCAAAGGTTGAATTGGGATTGGCGAAGGGTAAAAAGTTATACGATAAAAGAAGAGATTTAGCTGAGAAAGCAGAAAGAAGAGAATTAGAGAGGGCTTATAAGATAAAATATTAAGGGGGCGAATGGTTTCGACAAGGAGTTTGGGGGTCAAAAACTGCAGGTTGAGGTGCCGTTACCTCATAAAACAACGGCAAAAAAGAACTGCCAACACAAATTTAGCATTAGCTGCTTAATTTAGCAGCTACGTCCTCTTAACCTGGGCTGGCAGGGTTAAGAAGGGCGTAAGATAAGCCAGCTACCCCTCTTGACTCCCATAAGAGAGGGGGAAAGGAGATGGGATAGGAATCTATAGAATCCGGCGGAGGGGAGTCTATAGATTCCGAAAAATTAAAACCTCCGCTAAACCTGTAGAGGTTTTTGGCTCCTACTCTTTGGACGCGGGTTCAATTCCCGCCGCCTCCACCATTTTTATTCTTGGAGGATAAGAAATATTTTCAAAAAATTTTTTTTACTTTTAGTAATTTTTCTATCTTCTTTATCAATCTTCTCCTTATATGGAGAAGAGATTTTTTCTTTATATTTTCCTAATGAAAAAGACAAAATAATAGCTACCCCTTATTTCAAGGGACAAGAGATTTATCTTCCTATTACCCTAATTTCTTCTCTATTAAATTCTTCCTTCAAAATAGATAAAGAAAAGGTTTTTATCTTAAAAGATTCAAAGGACTTTTTTTCAGGAAGTATAGGAAAAAGAGAATGTGTTATTAATAGAAAGAATTTAAAGCTTTTAGAAGATATTTTATCTATAAATGGAGATATCTACCTCCCTATAAAATCTTTCTTTTCTTTATTGGGTTATAGGGTAATCATAAAAGAAAAAAATATCTATATACTTCAAATCCTTGATGAAATTAATTGGAAGGAAGAAAAAATATATTTTAAAATAAAATCTGAAGACATGATAGAATTTAAGAGTTTTAAACTAAAGGAACCCAATAGATTAGTTTTTGATATATACAACTGTATCCTAATAGAGAAAGGAGAAATTTCTCCTAAAATTTCAGGAATAAAAACTGTTAGGTACTCCCAATATTCTACTGAGCCTTATGTGGTAAGAATAGTTTTAGAATTTTCAAAGGATTTTTTAGAACCCCAACTAAAATTAGATAAAGGACAAATTATTCTAAATTTTTCTAAAGAAGAAAAGGCAGAGAAAACTCTTGAAAATAAGCTTGTAGATATAAAATTTATGAAGGATGAAAAAAAACTTTCTTTTAACCTATTTTTTGATTTACCCTTTACTTATACGAAGGGAATTCTTAGAGATCCTGAAAGAATTTTTTTTGATTTTCCTTCCACTACAGTATCTAATACTAATACCCTTATAATAGATGAAAATCCTGTGGAAAAAATAAGATTTGGTTTTCCCAGTTTAAATCCAAAGGTGTTAAGGGTTGTTTTTGATTTATATACTTCTTCTATTACCTATGAGGAGGTTTTTACAAATACTTTAAAGATAGATTTCCCTATTATAGATAAAAAAGAGTCCTCTAAAAAAGAAAAAGGAGGAAATCATTTAATTATTATCGATCCTGGACATGGTGGGAATGATCCTGGTGCAATATACTCAAATATATTTGAGAAGGATTTAAATCTTCAAGTTTCTATTAAGCTTGCAAAAGTTTTAAGGGAAAGTGGTTATAACGTTATTCTTCTTAGAGAAAAAGATGAGACCTTAAGTTTAGATGATAGAGTAAACCTTGTTAAAAATTACTTACAAAATAATAGTTTTATAGATAAAGCCATTTTTTTAAGTATCCATGCTAATGCAGCCCTTTCTCCAGAAGTTAAGGGAATAGAAATCTTTTATGCAACAGATTTTTCTTTTCCTTTAGCTAAAACTATTTCTGAGGTTCTTTCAAAATACTATTCTGTTCGGACTCTAAGGCAAGGGAAATTTTATATTCTTTCCCGCATACCTATCCCAGGGGTAATTATTGAGATGGGATTCTTAAGTAATAATGAGGAAAGGGTTTTAATAACTTCTGAAGAATTTCAAAATAGTTTTGTAGAAAAAATAAAGGAGGCAATAGAAAAATTAATATAGAAAGGTGAAGAACTATGAAGAAATTTGGAATTTTTGATTCTGGTGTTGGTGGATTAACGGTTCTCAAGAGCTTAATTGAAACAAATAAAATTTCAGAGGTTATTTATTTTGCAGATACAAAATATTTTCCCTATGGTATAAAACCTGTAGATTTTATTCAAAAAAGAGTAGAAGAAATCATAAATTTTTTTCTTAAAGAGGAGGTTAAAGAGGTTATTATTGCGTGTAATACTGCATCCTCTACTGCTTATGATTATTTAAAGAATAAATTTTCCATTCCTATTTATAGTATTGTAAATTCTGCTTTGTCTGGTCTCTCTAAATTCAATGGAAAAAGGATAGGAGTTTTAGCTACAAGAAGAACCTTAGAAAGTGGTATTTATCCTCTTATGATAAAGAAGATTGATCCCCAAATGGAGATTTTTGTTGAATCATGTAGTGAGGGGCCTCTATTGGGAAAGATCGAAGAGGGAGTAATTGAAGGAGAAGTTATAGAAAGGGAACTTCACAAGTGTATGCTACCTTTGTTAAAGAAAAATATTGAGGGGATTATATTAGGTTGTACTCATCTTCCCTTTATCTCCCCTGTCATAAGGAAGAATTATCCAAATCTCACAATAATTGATCCATCGCAAGAAATTATAAATATTATTAAATTAGAAAATGAAAAAGTAGAAGAAATAAGAGTTGATATTTTTGTAACCGATAAAGAATTAGAATTTCAGGATATTTTAAAGAAGTTGTTAAAAGTTAATTGGAATGTGAAGAAAATTGACTGGGAAAGGAGTGAAGTGGGTGCTTTCAAAAGAGAGATTGATAAAAAGATTTGAGGAAATGGTTAGAATTAGTAGCCCTTCCCTTAAAGAGGGAGATTTTTCTAACTATTTAAAAAAAGAATTTGAGAGATTAGGATTATCATATAGAGAGGATGATGCAGGTAAAAAAATTGGAGGTAACTCTGGGAACTTGATTGCTTACTTTCAAGGAAAAGGAGAATCTATATTCTTATGTGCTCATATGGATACAGTAACTCCCTGTGAAAATATTATCCCCAAAATAGAGGGAGAATATATAAAAAGTAGTGGAAACACTATATTGGGAGCAGATAATAAATCTGCTATTGCCTCAATATTAGAAGCTTTAGAGGCGATAGTAGAGGATAAAGTAGAAAATAGAGATATAGAATTAATATTTACTGTTGCTGAAGAGATAGGTCTTCTTGGTGCTAAAAATTTGGATTTTTCTTTGATTAAATCAAAAGAAGGATATGTATTAGACTCTGATGGAGAATTAGGCTCTGTAATTGTTAAAGCCCCTTATCATTCTCGATTTTATCTAAATATTTATGGAAAGGCTTCCCATGCAGGAGCAGAACCTGAGAAGGGACTGAGTGCAATTCTTCTTGCTAGTGAGTTCATATTAAATTTACCATGGGGAAAAATTGATGAGGATACTACAGGAAATGTTGGAATAATAAAGGGAGGAAGAGCAACGAATATTGTGCCTGATGAGGTATATTTAGAGGGAGAATTTAGAAGTTTAGATTTAAAAAAACTTAATTTGTGTTTTGAAAAGCTTGAAGAGGGATTAAAAAAGATAGAAATAAAAGATGGAAAATGGAATTTAAGAAAAGAAGATCTTTATAAAGGTTATTCTATTGAAAAGGATGATCCGATTATAAAAAGAGTTAGACCTATTTTTGAAAAGCTCAATCATAATTTGATTTTTAGAACCACAAAGGGGGGAAGTGATGCAAATATTTTCAATGAGAGGGGCTTAAAAGCATTAAACCTTGGAATTGCTGTAGAAAATCCTCATTCTATAGAGGAAAGAATTAAGATAGATAATCTTTTTGAACTTTCAAAAATAGTATATTATTTACTTAAAGGTGAGGAATTATAAATGGGGGAAAAGACTATAGTTTTGGGAGTAATAGGTTCTGATGTGCATGCAGTAGGTCTTAGGGTTTTAGATTATGCCTTAAGATCTGCTGGATTTGATGTTGTAAATATAGGAGTATTGTCCTCCCAAGAGGATTTTATAAAAGCCGCTCTTGAAACGGGAGCAAGAGCAATATTAGTATCTTCTCTTTATGGACATGCAGAATTAGACTGTCAAGGATTTAAAGAAAAATTAATAGAAGCAGGCTTAGGAGATATTCTTCTTTATATAGGAGGAAATTTAGGAGTTGGAAAGAAAAGTTGGGAAGAGGTTGAAAAAAGGTTTAAAGAATTAGGTTTTCATAGGGTATACCCGCCCAAAACCATGCCTGATGAGGTTATTAAGGATTTAAAAGAAGATTTGAATATAGGATAAAAATGCTGGGAATATTTATTGATTTTGGAAGTACCTTTACAAAAGCTGTTGCCTTTGATTTAGATAAAGAGGAAATTATAGGAAAAGCAAAAACTCCATCAACAGTAGAGATTGATGTAACCCTTGGCTTAAAATCTGTTTTAGAAGAGATCCATAGACAAACAGGTAAAAGACTAGAAAGTTTTAAATTAAAAAGAGCATGTAGTAGTGCTAAAGGAGGATTAAAGATAATTGCAATTGGGCTAGTCCCTGATCTAACAGCAGAAGCTGCAAAGAGAGCTGCTTTAGGGGCTGGAGGAAAAGTAATCAAAGTTTATAGTTTTGAACTAACCAATGAAGATTTAAAGGAAATAGAGAATTTAAAACCTGATTTAATTATTTTAGCTGGTGGAACTGATGGTGGAAATAAATACTATCCCTTAATTAATGCTTTTAAGATTTCAGAAATTTCTCTTGATGCCCCTATAATTTATGCTGGAAATAGAACAATAGCAAAGGAGATAGAAGAAATATTAAAAAGATCAGGTAAAGAAGTGTGGATCACAGAGAATGTGATGCCAGAATTTGGAAGGTTGAATATTAGTCCTGTTCAGGAATACATTAGAGAAATTTTTATCTCAAAATTAATTTATGCTAAAGGATTAGAAAAGGCTCAAAGTTTTATAAATAGTATTGTAATGCCTACTCCATTAGCAGTTCTTAGAGCTTGTGAAGGCTTTTCAAAAATTTTTGGAGAAACCATTTTAGTAGATATTGGAGGAGCCACCACTGATGTATGTTCTATTTCTTATGGAAAACCAACTCAAAGTGGAGTTATATGGAAGGGATTACCAGAGCCCTATGTGAAAAGAACTGTTGAAGGAGATTTAGGAGTAAGAGTAAGTGTTTTATCTCTATGGGAAGCAGTAGGAGAGGAAAAATGGAAGGAATTTTTAGGGGAATTAAATTCATATAAAAATAAAGTAAAGCTTTTATCTGAAAAAACTGATTTTTTACCCATAGATGAAAGTGATTTTTATCTCGATTATATCCTTTCTTATCATGCAATAAAACTTGCAGTAGAAAGACATTGTGGCTATTTAGAGACTTTATATACTCCCATGGGTATAACCTATCTTCAATATGGAAAAGATTTAACAGAAGTAAAAAACTTAATAGGAACAGGAGGACCCTTAGTCTATAATCCTTATAATATTTCTGCCTTGAAATCAGCGTTATATGATGAAAAAACTCCTTTTATATTAAAACCTAAGAATCCCAAAATCTTTTTAGATAAAGAATATATTTTCTTTGCCATAGGTCTTCTTTCAGAGATATTTCCAGAGAAGGCAGTAAATATTTTAAAAAAATATGTGGTAGAAATTAGCTATTAGGAGGAGGTTTAAAACTTATATGGTTTTAAATAACAAGAAATGGGATGAAAAGTTTTGGTTAAGGATGAGGGAGGAAGTACTAAATACATGGCATACGGGAAAAGATGTGAATTTGAAATTAGGGATCGAATATCATAAATCTCTTCCTTTAGAAAAGCAATTTGATTATGTTTTAAAAAAAGGAGAAAAAGAAGGGAAAATATTATTACAACCGAGAGCAGGAGTCCCAATTCTTAAAGAACATATTGAGTTATTAAAGTATCTTCAAGAAAATGAGGCAGATCTTCTACCCACCACTATTGATAGTTATACTCGTCAAAATAGATATAAAGAAGCTCAATTTGGATTAGACGAAAGTCTAAAAGAGGGAAAATCTCTTCTTAATGGTTTTCCTGCAGTAAATTATGGGGTTAGAGGATGTAGAGAAATTATAGAAAATGTTAGAATTCCTGTAGAGGTGAGACATGGTTCTCCAGATGCAAGACTATTAGCAGAGATAACTTTATCCGCTGGATTTACCTCCTTTGAAGGTGGAGGAATAACTTATAATATACCTTACTCTAAAGATGTACCTCTAGAAAATTCCCTTCTCTATTGGCAATATGTAGATTATTTAGTGGGATACTATGCAGAAAATGGGATAATTATAAACCGAGAATCCTTTGGACCATTAACAGGAACTTTGGTTCCTCCTTGCATATCAATAAGTATAGGAATTATTGAGGCTCTTCTTGCAGCAGAACAAGGGGTAAAAAGTTTTAGTGTAGGATATGGAGAAGGTGGAAATATTATTCAAGATGTAGCTTCACTAAGGGTTATGAAAAAGTTAACAAAAAAATATCTTGAGGAATTTGGATATAAAGATATTCATCTTACCACAGTTTTACATCATTGGATGGGAGGATTTCCAGAAGATGAAGCAAGGGCTTTTGCGGTAATAACTTATGGAACTATTGCAGGATTCTTAGGTTCTGTATCAAAAATCATAGTTAAAACTCCTCAGGAGGCTATTGGAATACCTACAAAAGAGGCAAATGCTCAGGCTTTGAGAAATACGAGACAAACCCTTCAAATGCTAGAAAATCAATATTTTATAGATCAAAAACTTGTTGAAGAGGAGGAGAAAGTTATTGAGGAGGAAGTTAAAAGCATTTTAGATAGGGTTTATTCCTTAGGTGAAGGAGATTGGGTTATAGGTACAATAAGGAGTTTCTCTGCTGGAGTTCTAGATGTTCCCTTTGCTCCCAGTAAATTTATCCATGGAAGAGTTATGCCAATAAGAGATAATAATGGTGCTATTAGATTTTTTGATTTTGGAAATTTACCTATTCCTTTAGAAATAAAGAATTTTCATAGAGAAAAAATTGAGGAGCGAGTAAAATTTGAGAAAAGGCCTGTAAGTTTTCAAATGGTTCTTGATGATATCTATGCAATAAGTAAAGGAAGACTTATTGGAAGACCAAAGGTGGAGGGAAAGAGGTGAAAATAAAATCTTTATTATATTCTATTGGTCTATCAGGATTCTATTTTGATGATCAGAGGGCTATTAAAGCAGGTGCAAAAGAAGATGGCTTTGCATATAGAGGTGTTCCATTGACTCCTGGTTATGAATCAGTAAGACAGAAGGGAGAGAGTTTATCTATAATTTTTATCTTAGAGGATGAGTGTATAGCTTATGGAGACTGTTCTGCTATTCAATATTCTGGGGCAGGAGGAAGGGAACCATTATTTAGAGCAAAAGATTTTTTAGAAATTTTGGAC
This sequence comes from uncultured bacterium, assembly GCA_938034905.1. GTDB lineage: Bacteria > Dictyoglomota > Dictyoglomia > Dictyoglomales > Dictyoglomaceae > NZ13-RE01. The sequence continues at coordinate 11,516 of CALHLF010000033.1, forward strand.
AAAAAAATATTTCCCTTTCTTTTAGATAAAGAGTGGAAAAGTTTTAGAGAATTAGCTGAGATTATTGAAAACTGGGAGGAAAATGGGAAAAATTTGCATTCAGCTTTAAGATATGGAATAACTCAAGCTATCCTTGATGCCTTTGCAAAATTCAAGAGGAAAACTATGACGGAAATCATTGCTGAGGAGTATAATCTTCCAGTTATTACAAAGCCCGTTCCTATATTTTGTCAATCTGGAGATGATAGATATATCAATGTGGATAAAATGATAATAAAAAGAGTCGATATATTACCTCATGCATTAATAAATAATGTAGAAACAAAATTGGGATGGAGGGGAGAAAAATTAATAGAATATTTAGGTTGGTTAAAAGATAGGGTAAAAATCTTAGGAGATGAAAATTATAGACCTGTTTTTCATATTGATGTTTATGGAACCATTGGACTAGCCTTTCATTATAATTTAGAAGAGATAATAGAGTATTTTGCTAAATTAGAAAAAATTGTTTACCCTTATAAATTGAGAATTGAGGGACCAGTAGATTTGGAAAGTAAAGATGAGCAATTAGAGTATTTAAGAAAATTAAGAATAAATCTAAAAGAAAAAGGGATAAATGTAGATATTGTAGCAGATGAATGGTGTAATAGTTTAGAAGATATCAAAGAATTTATTAATGCCGAGGCGGTAGATATGATCCAGATTAAAACACCTGTTTTAGGTAGTATTCATAAATCCATAGAGGCAGTATTATTGTGTAAAAATAAAAATGTAGGAGCATATGTGGGAGGTACATGTAATGAAACTGATAAATCTGCACAAGTTTCTGTACATATTGCCTTGTCGACTCAGGCGGATCAGATCTTAGCAAAGCCTGGGATGGGCGTAGATGAAGGATTAATGATTGTTTATAACGAAATGCAAAGAACTTTAAGTATTTTAAAAGCAAAGGGATATTAGAAGATGTTAAAAATATATTCTCCAACTGCTATTTTGGGTTATGGTTTCCCTTTAGAAAGTTATAAAAGAGCTTTAGAATTAAAGCCTGATGTGATTGCAGTAGATGCAGGCTCCACAGATCCAGGCCCATATTATTTAGGAAAGGGAATTTCTTTTGTAGAAGAGGAAGCAACAAAAAGGGATTTATCATTACTTATAGAAATGGCAAAAAAGGAGGATATTCCATTAATTATTGGAAGCGCTGGAGGTTGCGGTACAAAGGATTCTGTCGAATGGACCTTTAATATTATCAAAGAAATATGTAGAGAAAGAAGAATTCATTTTAATATAGGTATCATTTTCTCTGATATCCCAAAGGAAAAAGTATTAAATGCACTTAAAAAGGGAAAAATTAAGAGTTTAGAAGGATCTCATGAATTAAAGGAGGAAGATATATTAAATTCAACTAATATAGTTGCTCAAATAGGAGTTGAGCCTTTTATTTCTGCTTTAGAAAAAAATATCTCTATTATTGTAGCAGGAAGAAGTTATGATCCTAATCCTTTTTCTGCCTTACCATTGATGGAAGGATATGATAAAGGCCTTTCTTTTCATCTGGGAAAAATTTTAGAATGTGGAGCTATAGCTTGTGAACCTGGAAGTGGAAGAGATGGTCTAATAGGAGTAATATATGAAGATCATTTTGAGGTTTTTCCTTTAAGTGAGAAAAGAAAATGTACTGTCACATCTGTGGCATCCCACACTTTATACGAAAAAAGTGATCCCTATCATCTACATGGCCCTGATGGAATAATTAATTTAGAAGAGACACAATTCTTTCAAAAAGATGAAATAACAGTAATAGTTAAAGGATCAAAATTTATTTCATGCTCTGAAAAGTGGATAAAGATTGAGGGGGCAGAATTTTTGGGTTATAGGGGGGTTTGTATAGCAGGTATAAGAGATCCTATTATGATTTCTAAGATTGATGATATATTAAAGGTTCAATATAAAATTGTTGAAGAGAACTTTCCAGATTTTTTAGGACAATATAAAATAAACTTTCATTTATATGGTAAAAATGGAGTAATGGGGCCTTGGGAAAAAGAGAGAAAAATTTCTCATGAACTGGGATTAATAATAGAGGTTTTAAGTAAAGAAATAAAAATAACTAAGGCTATATTAGGATTTTTAAGATCTACTTTACTTCACTTTGGTTATGAGGGCAGGATCTCTACTGCAGGAAATTTAGCATTTCCCTTTTCTCCAGCAGAAAGTATTTGGGGAGAGACATATAGGTTTAGTATTTACCATCTTATTAATGAGGAATTGGAATTTCCCATAAAAATTCTTAAAATATAGTTATGAGACTTATTGATTTAGCAAAAATTATAAGAACAAAAAATAGTGGACCTTTTATAATAACTATTGATATTCTTTTTAAGGAAAGGAATATATATTATAAACTCAAAGAAAAAAATTATTTTTCTAAAGAATGGTGGGCAAAAATTTATAATATAAATATAGAAGATGTTTTGTCCGTTATTTATTTTGATCCTGTATTTGCAGTAAAGGCGAATATAAAAAGATTTATTCCCTCAGGAGATTTTGGAGATACTGATGTTTATGGAGCTCAACAACACGCTCCTCTTTTAGAGGTGGAGATAAATGAGAATTATTGAAGGAGAAGAGATATATAAATTAGTTAAAAAACTTATAGAAGATGCAAACTTTGATCTCCCTTTAAGTATTCTTAATGCTCTAAAAAGGGCGAAGGAGGAAGAAGAAAATCCAAATGCAAAAATTGTATTAGATATCTTAATTAAGAATGCAGAAATAGCAAAGGAAAAAAGAATTCCTATATGTCAAGATTGTGGTATGGTAATAATATTTTTAGAGAAAGGCGAAGAAGTTTGTATTAAAGGTCCTTTGGAAGAATATTTAAAAAAAGCAGTAAGAGAAGCTTATTTAGAAAATTTTCTTAGAAGTTCTGTAGTTAAAGATCCTCTTTTAAGAGAAAATACTAATGACAATACTCCTCCTATAATTCATTGGGAAATTATGCCAGGAGACAAAATTAAGATATCGGTTATGATAAAGGGATTTGGAAGTGAAAATGCAAGCACAGTTAAAATGTTAAATCCTACTTTAGAAAAAGAAGAAATAGTTAGAGAAGTTATAAACCATGTTAAAGAGTATGGACCTAATGCATGTCCCCCTTTGATCATTGGATTAGGAATTGGAGGAACAATGGAAAAAGCTATTTATCTCTCAAAAAAAGCTATATTCAGAGATCTTTATGAAAGGAATAAAAAGCCTCATTTAAGAGAATTAGAGGAAGAAATTCTTGATAAAGTTAATTCTTTAAATATTGGACCTGGAGGATTAGGAGGAAAAACTACAGCATTAGATGTACGCATTGAGGATTATCCTACTCATATTGCAGGATTACCTTTGGCTATTAATCTTCAATGCTGTGCCATAAGATTTAAGGAAATTGAGATATGAGAAAAATAGAATTGCCATTAAAAGAAGATGATATACTAAGTTTAAAGGTAGGGGAATGGGTAGAATTAAGTGGTCCTTGTTATTCTGCGAGAGACTCAGCCCATAAGAGAATTTTTGAGGCTTTGGAAAAAGGAGAAAGACTCCCAATAAATTTAAAGGGAAGTACCATTTATTATATGGGACCAACCCCTACACCTCCTGGAAGAGTTATAGGTTCTTGCGGACCTACAACCAGTAAAAGAATGGATCCTTTTACTCCAAGATTTCTTTCCTTTGGAGTTAAAGGGTTTATAGGAAAAGGAAAAAGAGGCAAAGAAGTAAGAGAGGCAATAGAAAAATTTAAAGGAATTTATTTTGTAACAATTGGAGGGGCAGGGGCGTATCTTTCAGAGAAAATTAAGGATATGAAATTAGTGGCTTATGAAGATTTAGGTCCTGAAGCTATATATTATCTTGAGCTTTATAGATTTCCTGTAATGGTAGCTATAGATTCCTACGGAGAAGATTTCTTTAATAAATGATAACTGAGAAGGTTCTTTTAAATAAAGCTATATATTATGCGCCTAGAGGTGAGGCAAGATTAATTTTCTTAGGAAATATCATTTCTCATAACTTTCTTTCTCCCTTTGATAAACTAATTGGTATAATTGGAGATAGTGGTTCTGGAAAGTCCTTACTTATAAGAGGTATTTTTCCTGGTTTAAATTTAACTAATGATGATGAGGGTGTCTATAGAAGGCCTCTACCTTTATTAGAAGATTATGAAAGGGATACCTTTTATGAATTTATATATCATGTAGATATAAGATTTGAAATGGCTTTTACCCCTATTTATCTTCTAGCAGAGGCAATTCTAAAGGCTTTGGAAAAGGAGAAAAAAGTTGTAGTAGAGCATTTTGAGGTGATTTATCCATATTTAAAAAGAAATGCAGATATTTTGATTGGAATAGGAGAGGAGGTTATAATTGTTCGTCCCAATATATTTGGTCCAGAACCTCAAGAACTTGTAGAAATTGTCTTTAATTCCCTACCATATCGTTTACAAGCTCATACTGCAGAGGATTTAACTGGATTAGTTTTAGAAGAATATGGATATTCACGATTAATAGAAGCTCATAGCGATATTAAACATGGATTTGTAATCTCTTTAAAAGAAAAGCCTATATTAGATATTTCTCTTATCGAAGGGGAGGTAAGGAAATATTTAAAAAAGAATTTATTTGTCTCTTATTACGATCATCAACATATTAAGATCGGAGAAAAAATTATTAGATGTACAGGTCCAAGACTTCATGTAAGAAATACTGAAGAGATTAAAGAGTTTTATCTTTTTCCAGAATATATATTTTCTCCTCATGAAAATTGCTATCTACTGGTTGGTTTTGTGAGCAGAGAAGAGTATAATAAAATACTTAAAAAATTGAGTAAGAAAGGAAATAATTATGGTAAGAATAGATAAGAGAACGAATGAAGATTTAAGATCTATTAAAATTATAAGAAATTATCTTAAATACCCCTTGGGATCTGTATTAATAGAAATGGGAGAAACAAAGGTTATATGTTCCATATCATTGGAAGATAAGGTCCCTCCTTTCTTAAAAGGGACAAACCAAGGATGGCTTACTGCAGAGTATGGAATGCTTCCGGGTTCAACTCCAGAAAGAAGAATAAGGGATATAACTAAAGGTATGATTAATGGAAGATCTCAAGAGATTCAAAGACTTATAGGTAGAGCTTTAAGGGCAGTGGTGGATTTGACAAAGCTTGGGGAGAGAACAATTTGGATTGATGCAGATGTAATTCAAGCAGATGGAGGAACAAGAACTGCAGCAATTTCTGGGGCCTTTGTGGCATTAGTAGACGCCTTTAATAAATTAAAAAAAGAAGGAGTCATAAAGGAAATTCCTATAAAAGAGTTTCTGGCTGCTGTTTCTGTGGGGATTGTTGATGGAGAAATCATCTTAGATCTTAATGCTCAAGAAGATATGAGGGCAGAAGTAGATTTTAATGTGGTGATGACGGAAAGTTTTAAAATTGTAGAAATTCAAGGTACAGCCGAGAAAGTCCCCTTTACTATGGAGCAACTTCAAAAAATGTTAAAATTAGCTCAAAAGGGAATATCTCAAATTATTGAGATACAAAAGAGGGTTTTAGGTTTGTAATGAAGAAAATTATATTAGCCACTTTGAATGAAAACAAAATAAAGGAAATAAAAGAAATCCTTCCTGATTTAATGGGTTATTTTTCTTCACCCCAAGAATTTTCTATATTCCATCTTCCAGAGGAAAAGGGTAAGGACTATAAAGAGAATGCTTATATAAAAGCTCTATTTGTCTGTGAAAAAACAAATCTTCCTTCGGTGGGTGAAGATTCAGGTCTTGAAATTAAATTCTTAGAAGGAGCTCCTGGTTTGTATTCTGCCCGATTTGGTGGGGATATTCCCTTCTCAGAAAGGATAAGAATTATATTAGAGAAAATGAAAAATGTTCCTTGGGATGAGAGGATTGCCGAATTTGTTTGTAATTTAGCTATTGTTCTTCCAAGTAAGAAAAAGGAACCAATTTTTATTGAGGGTAGAGTAAAGGGATATATCTATTGGGAACCTAAGGGAAATAATGGTTTTGGATACGATCCTATATTTTATTATCCTGAATATAAATGTACCTTTGGAGAATTATCTTTGGAAGAGAAAAATAAAGTGAGTCATAGATCACAAGCCTTTTTAAAAGCTAAAATATATTTAGAAAAAGTTATTAAGGGGGAAATATAAAATGATAAAAGAGGTAATCTTTACAAATAAGGCTCCAAAAGCCATAGGTCCTTATTCTCAAGCTATTAAGGTGGGAAATTTCATTTTTATCTCTGGACAAATTCCTATAGATCCTAACACTGGAGAGATTGTAGAGGGAGATATAAAGGAACAGACAAAAAGGGTTTTAGAAAATATTAAAGGAATATTGGAAAGCATATCCTGTTCGTTAAATAACATTGTAAAAACTACTGTATTTCTTAAAAATCTTGATGATTTTCCCTCTATGAATGAAGTATATGGGAGTTATTTTCCCGAAAATCCTCCTGCAAGATCTACAGTTGAAGTTTCAAGACTTCCCAAGGGAGTTAATATAGAAATTGAGGCTATTGCAGTAATATAGAGGAGATATATGATTCCTTTAAAAGATAATATTCCATCAAGAAGATATCCATTAATAAATATATCCTTAATTATTGTTAATTTTATTCTATTTTTTTGGACCTTAGGCTTATCAGGAAATTATCGAGAATATATATTTTGGAAGTTTGGTTTTATCCCCCAAAGATTTTTAGAATTAGATCTTACCTTGTCAAACATTTTTACTTTGATTTCCTCTTTATTTCTCCATGGGGGTTGGGCACATATTTTAGGAAATATGCTTTTTTTATGGATTTTTGGTGATAACGTAGAGGGAAGTATGGGACATTTTAGATACTTAATCTTCTATATAAGCGCAGGAGTAATTGCCAATATTATTCAAGGATTTTTTAGCTACAATAAACTTATTCCAACTATAGGAGCCAGTGGTGCTATTGCTGGAGTTTTGGGAGCATATTTAATTTATTTTCCAGGTGCTCGAATTCTCACTTTATTGTTTTTAGGTTTTTTTATAGAATTTGTCTATTTACCTGCAAGCTTTTTCTTAATTCTTTGGTTTTTGATGCAATTTTTTGCAGGTATGATTTCTTTAAGCCTTTATGAGATAACTGGCGGAGTGGCTTGGTGGGCCCATATCGGAGGCTTTCTTTTTGGAATTATTATTGCTCCTTTTTTAAGAAAATATCGAAGGTATCATTTTTATTATTTTTAAGGGAGGAGATAGGATATGAATTTTTGGGATATTTTCTGGATAATATTCTTAATCTCAGCAATTTCTCCAATAATTAAACAAAGGATAGTTGAAGCAGAAAGATATAGAATTATTCAATCTTTAGAAAAGAAGAGAGGTTCAAGAGTAATAACCCTTATTCATCGTCAAGAGGCAATGAACTTTTTAGGGGTTCCTATTGCAAGGTATATAAATATTGAAGATTCAGAGGAAATACTTCGAGCTATAAGACTTACTCCTGATGATATGCCTATAGATTTAGTTCTACATACTCCAGGTGGTTTAGTATTAGCTGCAGAGCAAATTGCTCATGCTTTAAATCAACATAAAGGAAAAGTTACTGTTTTTATTCCCCACTATGCTATGTCGGGTGGAACATTTATTGCCCTTGCAGCAGATGAGATTGTTATGGATGAGAACGCAGTTTTAGGGCCTGTAGATCCCCAAATAGGAGAATATCCTGCTGTTTCTATTCTTAAAGCTATTGAGAAAAAAAGTGTAGAAAAAGTAGATGATAGGACATTAATTTTAGGGGATATAGCTGATAAAGCAATTAAACAGGTAAAAAAATCTGTATTTGAACTTTTAAAGGATAATATGCCAGAGGAGAAGGCAATGGAAGTTGCTGAAATATTAGCAAGTGGAAGATGGACTCATGATTATCCTATAACTGTAGAGGAAGCACAAAAAATTGGACTACCTGTAAAAGTTGGGTTACCTCCTGAAATTTATGCTTTAATGAGTTTATATCCCCAAACTCATACAGGAAGACCTTCAGTTCAATATATTCCTGTCCCTTATAAAAGTAAACAATAATGTGCTCTCTAAGAAGTAAGCTTATATCGCTAAACTTGACATAAAAATTTATAAATGATAATCTATTAACGGTTTAGCAGTCATTAATAAGGAGTGCTAAAGATGTTAGATGAAAGAAAACAGAAAATATTAAGAATAACTGTTAAAGATTATATAGAATCTGCACAACCTGTAAGTTCTAGGGTATTAGCAAAAAAGTATCACTTAGGTTGGAGCCCTGCAACTATACGTAATGAAATGGCAGACTTAGAAGAGGCAGGATATTTAATTCAGCCTCACACTTCTGCAGGAAGAATACCATCAGATAGAGGATATAGATTCTATGTAGACTTTCTTATGGATTTAGAGCCCTTACCCCAGGAAGATATCGAATATATAAACTATTCCTTCAGTTGTCCTCTTAGTTGGGAAAATTTATTGGAACAAGTAGCAGAAGTTCTATCACAAAGAACTTCCTTTGTAGGAGTAGTTCTCTTTCCTCAATTAAACTCTGCTTTTCTTAAGTCAATAGAGTTGGTTGAATTGAGAGAGAATGTAATTTCTTTAATAATGACTACTTCGACTGGAGTAGTTAAAGAGAGAATTATAAAACTCTCATATTCATCACAAGAATTTGAGCTTTATTCTATTAAAGAAAAACTTAACAAGAGTTTTGCAAATAAAGAACTTCAAGAAGTTTATTGGTTATTACTACAAAAAAAGGTTCCTAAGAATATTCCTTTGGAAATCTATCAGGGTTTAGAACAATTATTATGGGAAGTTCTTGAGAAGGAAAAGGAAGAAGGAATATTTATTGCAGGTATATCTCGAATATTTAAACACTTAGAATTTCAGGATATAAATAAGGTGAAAGATTTATTAAGTGTTCTAGAAGAAGAAAAGACCTTAGCCTCGTTATTGTTTTCTGCTTTTCTAAATCATGGATTGACAATACTTATTGGAAATGAAATTGGAATTTCAGAATTAAGTGACTGTAGTATTATCACTACAATTTATTCTCTTAGAGATAGTATTATTGGAGCCTTAGGAATGATTGGTCCTAAGAGAATGAAATATGAGAGAATGTTAACCTTTGTAGAAGTAATGGGTAAAGTTTTATCAGAGAAATTAAGTGAAATCTTTGAAAAATAATTGAATGACTCCTATTTTTTTTGCAGATAAGTTTTTACCCCCAAAAATTTTAATATTAGAAAACCCAAAAGAAATTTTTCATTTAATAAAGGTTTTAAGATATAAAAAAGGAGAAGAAATAGTTTTAAAAGGCTTAGATGGAAATTTATATTTATCAAAAATAATTGATATTAAAAAGAATCAAGTGACTTTTGAGATAATTTCAAGAGAGGAGAGGGATCCTGAAATAGAATTTGAGTTATATTTATGTCAAGGCTTACCAAAACTTAATAAATGGGAATGGATTCTTGAGAAAGCTACAGAATTAGGAGTTAGTGGCTTTTTTCCTTTACAAACTGAAAGAAGTATTGTAAACTTAAAAAAGGAACAATTAGAAAAAAAATATGGAAGATGGAGAAAAATTATTAGTGAAGCAGTAAAACAAAGTGAGAGGAAGAAAATTCCTGATTTGTACCAAATTCAAAAACTGAAAGATTGTTTAGATTCTGTAAGAGGAGAAGGCGATATTTTGGTAGCATGGGAAAATTCTGAATTAAGTTTAAAAAAAGTTATTGATAGTATAAAAGGAAAGATATATTTATTTGTAGGGCCCGAAGGAAGTTTTTCGGAAGAGGAAATTAAAATTCTGAAAAAATATAATGGTATATTTTTTAATATGGGCCCAAGAATATTAAAGGTTGAGACAGCAGCTATTGTTGCTCTTTCTCTGGTTTTATATGAGAAGGGAGGTTTAGGTTTAGGATAAATCCTTGGATATAAAAAGTATAAGCTTCTTTACCTTTGGATGTAAGGTTAATCAGTATGAGACAGAAAAAATAAAAAATTTGGCTCAAAAAGAAGGATGGAAAGTAGAATCCTTTGGAAAAGAGACTGATTACATATTTATTAATAGTTGTGCTGTTACTCATATAGCAGAAAGAAAAGCGAGACGTCTTATAAGGTTCTTGAGAAATAAATTTCCGAATTCAAAAATAATTCTTGCAGGATGTTATCCTGAAAGAATTAAGAAGGATTTTTCTTATCTTGATGTAGATATCCTTTTGGATAATAAAGAAAAATGGGAATTTTTTAATGGTGATGAATTATCCTTTATTCCTTCCTTACCTCAGGAAAGAACTCGAGCTTTAGTAAAGATTCAAGATGGATGTAATCAGTTTTGTAGTTATTGTATTGTTCCATACTTAAGGGGAAGAGAGAGGAGTAAACCTCAAGATTTAGTCATACAGGAGATAGAAAACCTTATAAGTTTAGGGTATAAAGAAATTGTTCTTACCGGAGTAAGACTAGGAGCCTACGGGCATGACTTTCAAGATAAAGATGCTCTTTCTAAGCTTCTTCAAAAAATTATTCAATATCCTGAAATAAAAAGGATTCGTTTAAGTTCTATAGAACCGATGGACATTACTCCATCTTTAATAGAATTAGCAGCAGAAGAGAAAATATGTAAACACTGGCACATTCCTCTTCAAAGTGGCGATGATGAAATACTAAAGAAAATGAAGAGAAGGTATGATACTTCCTATTACTATGAAATAATTCAGAGACTAAGAAAAAAAGTCCCATATATAGCTATTGCTACTGATATTATTGTGGGTTATCCTGAGGAAAAGGATATTAATTTTGAAAACACTGTTACTTTTATAAAAAAAGTGGGATTTATGAAGCTACATGTATTTCCCTTTTCTCCAAGACCCGGAACCCAAGCTGAAAAATTAACCCCTCTTCCTCCCTCCTTAGTAGAGGAAAGGAAGAAAATATTAATCTCTCTGAGCAAGGATTTATGGAAAAAATATGCGGAAGGATTTCTAGGAAAAGAAATGGAAGTTTTAGTGGAAGAGACCAAAAAGGGTTTTGCTGAGGGATTAACAGATAATTATTTAAAAGTAGTTTTTCATGATCCTTCAGTGAATAAAGGAGATTTTGTAAAGATTCGTATAAAAGAGATTCATGAAGAAAGGGTTTTTGGAGAGAAGTTAAGGGATATTCTATATATAAATACTTAAAATTAAGGATAAGAAAGGAGGGAAAATTATGACAGAAGTAAGAGTAGGAAAAGACGAAAGTTTGGACAGTGCACTAAAGAGATTTAAGAAAAAGCTTCAAGAAGATGGTGTTTTGGCAGATATTCGTAGGCATGAATACTACGAAAAGCCCAGTGAGAAGAGAAATAGAAAAAAAGCTCAGGCAAAAAGGAAGAAGTAGTATTTTAAATAGAATATGGAACAACCTCTAACAAGAACTGAAATTATTTTACCAAAGACTTTTTTGATTATAGAGAAAGGAAAGAGATTAATAGAAGAAGTAAAAAATTGGCAAAATGAATATAAAATAGATATATTTTGGGAAGAAGATAGAGTAGTAATCCAGGGTTCTACAGAATGGGTTAATAGAATTGTAAACTATATAACAGAGTATATAAATAATAATTCAAAGCTTGAAGATAAAACAGGTAGTAAGATCTTAGTATTAGAAAAGAAATTAATAAGAGTCTCTTCTCCTGGACAAAAAAAATACATTGAAGAACTACAAAAAAAAGATATTGTCTTTGTTATAGGACCAGCAGGAACAGGTAAAAGTTATTTAGCGATTGTAGCAGGATTGATTTTCTTGAAAGAAGGAAGAGTTAAAAAAATAATTTTAACAAGACCTGTTGTTGAGGCTGGAGAAAAATTAGGATTTTTACCAGGAGATTTACAGCAGAAAGTCAATCCATATCTAAAGCCCTTATATGACTTTCTTGAGGAGTTTTTGGGATATGAGAAATTAGAAAGACTTTTAGAGAAAAAAATGTTAGAGGTTGTTCCTCTTGCATACATGAGAGGAAGGACCTTTAAAAATGCTTTTGTACTACTAGATGAGGCCCAGAATACTACTCCTTTACAGATGAAGATGTTTCTCACAAGATTTGGTTCTGGAAGTAAAATGGTTATAACAGGGGATATAACTCAGATTGATTTAGAAAAAAATCAAAAGTCAGGACTTCTTCATGCGTGGAAAATATTAAAAAATATTGATGAAATAGGATTTGTAGAGCTTAACGAGGAAGATATAGTGAGACATGATTTAGTAAAAAAAATAGTTATAGCTTATGACAGATGGGAGAAGGAGAAAGGTGAGTTTAGAGATTTTTAATTTTCAAGAGGGATTAGATAAAAAAGATAGTGAAAAGTTAAAAAAATATTTAAAAGAGGTTTTAAAGAAAAAAGGATTTACTTCAGTAAATTATGATATATCTATAGTCTTTGTGGATGATGAAAAAATAAGGGAATTAAATAAAAAATATAGAAAGAAAGATAAACCTACTGATGTTCTATCTTTTAATTTGGGAAAGGATCCCAAAAATAGGATTATTGGTGAGATATACATCTCTATACCTACTGCTAAGAAACAGAGCGTAGAAAATAATAAATCTTTATTAGATGAAATAGTTTTTCTCTCCTTACATGGTATATTACATATTTTAGGTTATGATCATAAACATCCATCAGAAAAGAAAGAAATGGAAAAAGAGACCCAAAATTTGTTAAAATATTGGGTATAAGTATGAAAACACGAAATTTTAATGAGAGTTTGAAATTTTCCATCGAGGGAATAATTTGGGGATTAAAATACGAAAGAAATATAAAGATACAATTCTTTATAGGGATAATAGCTATAATTTTAGGTATAGTGTTTGATTTTTCAAATATAGAATTGTTATTAATATTATTATGGACAGGAGTAATAATAAGTGCAGAAT
>CALHLF010000034.1 GCA_938034905.1 uncultured bacterium
TTCTAAAGAAGAAATTCAAATCTAAATAAGATGGGAGATTTCCTACTACTTTAAAACTTAAATTTTTAGATTCTAATATTAATCCTATACCTGGAATAAATATCCCAACAACTCTATTAAACTCCTGATAATTATGTCCAATAAAATTAAGAGTTATAGGAAGATAAAAACCAAGTCCAGAAATAGGATAATAACCAAAGGAAATACCTAAGGATAAATTATAACCTAAAAAATTATTATTGGGATTCCCCCAAAGATCTAAACCAAAGGAACTATTAACAAGCATATTTTCCCTTCTTAATATCTCTTTTATAGTAGTTAATTCTCCATGATAAACCTCAAATTCAGAGAAAATTCCTGTTATAACACCAAGAGTTCCCTGAATTTCCCAATTGTTTTGTAATCCATAAGAGAAAGAAAGATTTGTAGGGATATAAAGAAATGTGACAAATCCTATCTCCTTTTCTCCTTGTTCCAATATCCTTCCAATTCTATTAACTGTAGGAAGGGTTACAACAGGTCTAGAAGGAGCACATCCTGAAAGAAAGAAGAAAAAAATTATTATAGAAAACACTAAAAATTTTCTCATTTTAAACACCTCTCTTTTTAAAGAATATTTAAAATTTATATCAATTAAATTATACCAAAACAATCTAAATTATGCAAAGGATATAAGGACAAGCTTCTATATTAAGTAAATTCTCTTTTTTTCCAAAAGCAATTATAGATTAGTCATTCCTTAAAATTGACAAAATTAAAAAGTGGCTTAAAATTTTCTTTAGTAAAAGTAATGTTAATAGAATATGTTAGAAGGTACGTGTTTTAGAGAGCTTTATTTTTTTATTTATTGGAGCTTAAATGAGATTTAATTCTTGGCTTTTTGAAAAGATATTTTCTAAAAAAGAAGCTGAAAGAAAAGCAATCGGATATTTAGAGGGTTGGATCAGCATAATTGGAAATATCGGACTATTTATTTTTAAATTCCTTTCTGGAATTTACTTAAATAGTATTTCTCTGATTGCTGATGCCTTCCACTCTTTATCTGATGTCCTTACATCTATTGTAGTAATATTAGGATTCAAATTTGCAGAAAAACCTGCAGACCAAGAACATCCTTATGGACACGGAAGAATTGAGCAGATTGCAACTCTTGTTATAGCTTTCATGCTTTTGAGTATCTCTTATAATCTTGGAAAGAATTCCATTGAAAGAATTATAAATCCCAAGAAGGTCTCTTTTAATATTCCCATTGTAGTTTTAATGTTTCTTTCTGCTCTATTTAAAGAATGGATGGCAAGATTTTCCAAATTCTTAGGAGAAAAAATAAATTCCTCTACTCTTATAGCAGATGCATGGCACCACAGAAGTGATGCTTTAGCATCGGCTTTAGTTGCTATTGGACTTATTGGAATAAATCTTGGAATATATAGAATAGATGGTATTATAGGTCTTTTTATCACCCTACTTCTCCTGTGGGTTGGTATAGATCTTATAAAAAACTCTTCCAGTTTTCTCATTGGAGAAGCTCCCAATCAAGATATTATTAATAAAATTAGAAATATTCTCTTTTCTATTCCAGAGGTATTAGATTATCATGATATATCTGTCCATGATTATCAAACCAACAAAATAATAACTTTACATATAGTTGTGGAAAACAATATTTCAGCCACAGATGCCCATAATATAGCGTTAAAGGTACAAGATTTAATAAAAGAAAGTATTCAAGGTGCTCAAGCTATTGTTCATATAGATCCTAAGGGGGAAAGGGAGGATTAATTCCTCCCTTTATTTATAGAGTGAGATAAATCTTCTAATAGATCTATCATATGTCTTCTCCACTTCAGGAGGAAAATAACATGCGGGAAGTTCTCCATGACTTCTGTGGTAGGCCAAGCATTCACAACATAATCCCTTTCTTGGACAAGGTTCATAAGTACAATTGCAATTTTTTAAATTTTTCTGAATCTTACATTCTGGCATCTTTAAACCTCCTTGAAAATTTTTTAATAATATAGCATAAATAAAAAGGAGTAACAAAATATGGAAAGAGAATTTGCCTTTCAATGGCATATAACGGATTTATGCAATCTAAGATGTAAACATTGTTATCAAAATAGATTTGACAAAGCAAGAGACCTTCCTCTAAACCTCTTAGAGAAGATTATAGAAGATATTGTTAATGTTTTAAAGAAAAATAATTATTCTTCATTAAAAATAAATATTACTGGTGGAGAGCCTTTAATTTCTCCATTACTTTTTCCTATCCTTGATATTCTCGAAAAAGAGGATTTTATAAAAGAATTTAGTATTATAACAAATGGAATATTCATAGAGAGTGTTCAAAAGAAACTAAGTTCATATAGAAAATTAAAATATTTGAAAGTTTCTTTAGAAGGTGCAAAGGAAAATACTAATGATAATATAAGAGGTAAAGGGAATTTCAAAAAAGTTGTGAAGATTTTGAAGGAATGTAATTTAGAAAAGCTTCTTATGTTTACCCTTGCAAAATACAATTACAAAGAGATTTATGAAATGATAGAACTCACGAAAAGTATAGGGGGAAGAGGATTAATTCTTGAAAGATTTATTCCATTAGGAGAGGGAGAAAAAATTGCAATGGAAACCTTAGGAAAGAAGGAATGGTATGAAGTATGCAATCTTATCTCAGAAATTTATAATCTTTCTCCCTACGATCTTCTACCCTACAAAGCTTTTTATTTAGATATAAAAGAGAATAACATTTATGGAGCATTGTGTAATTTGGGGGACGAATCTATGTGTATTATGCCTGATGGAATTGTTTATCCATGTAGAAGATTTCCTTTAGAAATAGGGGATTTAAAGAAAGAAGATTTTTCAGATATTCTCCTAAGATTGAAGAAATTCAGAGATAAATTTGACAAAAAAAATTTAAAGGGGATATGTTCCTTCTGTGAAATAGAGTTTTGTATTGGATGTAGAGCTTTAACCTATGCTTTAACAAAGGATCTCTTCGAAGAGGATCCTCAATGTTACTATTTAAAACTCTAACTCCTCTAATTTTTCTTTTAGTTTTTTTAAATTTATAACATCTTCTTTATTATACTCCAACAGAAGATAAAGAGCATAGGGATCGTTATAATAGAAATATCTATACCAAAGCTCAACAGCTATTCTTCCATCTATATCCTTTAATCTCCTTTCAATTCCAAGTTTTCTCTCTACAACTTTAAGCCCTCCATATAAGCCCTTTTCCCAACATATATGCATAAGATCTATATGGGAAAAATATTTTCTAAGGTCTATATCAAGCTTTGACCTTATAAAAGGGAGATCAAATCTTGAGCCATTATAGGTATAGATTATCTCTACATTCTTTAAAACATATAAAAGATTGTAAGAGGTAATATCTCTGCCAATAAGTTGAATAAAATTTCCTATACCTTCTTTTTCCATATAAATACCAATAACAGTAATATATGAGAATTCTGGAAAAAGACCAGTAGTTTCTATATCTAAATATGCACTAAACTTCTCCATTAAATCCTAATTTAGTATTCATAATTTATCTCTATTCTTTTTCCAGTCTCAGAAGATTCCAGTATAGCATCACATATTACTGCACATCTATACCCATCTAAGAAGGTAGCTCCATAGGGTTCAATAGGTTTATTATTTATAATACAATCAATAAAATGATAGAGTTCATGGACAAAGGTATGTTCCCATCCAATAATATGTCCATGGGGCCACCATTTTTCGTAAAAGGGATGATAGGATTCTGTAACAAGTATATTTCTAAATCCCATAATTTCCTTTCTATCGTTATTAAGATATAACTCTAGTTCATTCATCCTTTCTAAATTAAAAACTATTGTTCCCTTTGATCCATTGATTTCTATAACTTGATGATTTTTCCTTCCAGCACAAAATCTCGATGCTTCTAAGGTTCCTATCGCTCCATTTTTAAATTCTACTATGGAGACAAAGGCATCATCTACATCTACAGGTTCTTTCTTAGAAGGATCTTTTTCCGATGGCCTTTCTTTTATAAAAGTTTTTACAATAGCACTTACGTTTTTTGGTTCTCCAATTAAGAATCTTGCGAGATCAATTATGTGAGAACCTATATCGCCTAAGGCTCCACTTCCCGATACTTCCCTTTTTAGCCTCCAAACTAATGGGAAATTTGGATCCATAATCCACTCTTGAAGATATCTTGCTCTAAAATGATAAATATTTCCAATAGTTCCATCTTCAATTAATTCCTTTGCTAGTCTTATAGCAGGTACAAATCGATAATTGAAGGCTACCATATTTTTTACTGGAGAATTCATGGATGCTTCAAGCATCATTTTAGCTTCCTTTGAATCCCTCGCCAACGGTTTTTCACATATTACATGTTTACCCATTTTTAATGCTGAAATACATGGTTCTGCGTGAAGATTATTGGGACCACTGTTATCAAAAATTTGTATTTCTGAATCTTCTAACATCTCCTTCCAATGAGTGTAATACCTTTGAAATCCATATCTTTTTGCAGATTCCTTTACCTTTTCTTCAGATCTTCCACATATGGCAACAAGTCGTGGAATTGCTAAGGGAGGCCAATAAATATACGGAATCTTTTTATATGCATTAACATGTGCTTTCCCCATAAAAGCATATCCCAATATACCTATACCAATTTCAGGAATTTCTCCTATTGATCCCTTTACATCCCCCATACTTATAAATCCAACCCTTTTCTCCTCCATAATACCCTCCTACCACCAAACTTCTTTTAAAGGAGCCTTTATAATCAAGGGTTTTAAAAACTGAATGCATTTTTCACATCCATCCTCTCGAGACATAACAGGATCTTCATGTTCATAAGAAAGAACATAATCATATCCTACAGTAACAAAAGCAGTTATTATTCTTTTCCAATTAACATCCCCCCATCCAGGTACTCTAAATCTAAATCCTCTATCAGGTCTCATCCAAGAACCTGTAGGAATAACACCAGATCTTGGAAGTTCATCAAATTGAAGTTCAGAATCCTTGGCATGAGCATGGAAAATTCTTTTTCCAAGTCTTTTTATAAAAATTACAGGATCAATAAGTTGCCAAACAAAATGAGATGGATCAAAATTAAAGCCAAATTCAGGCCTTTCATCTAAAACTTTTAAAGCTTTTTCTGCAGTTTCAATATTATACGCAATCTCTGTAGGATGAACCTCAAGGGCAAACTTTACCCCATATTCTTTAAATCTATCTAAGATTTTATTCCATCTTTCTGCAAAAAGATCCCATGCTTTTTCATAGAGTTCTTCATTCTTAGGAGGGAAAATATACCATTTTTCCCACACATTGGAACCAGTAAATCCATTTACTATTGGTCTTTCCTGAATACCTTCTTCACAAAGAATAGATACCGCTTGGGCAGTTTTTATCATTCTTTCAGTCCCATATTTTACTTTTTCTTCTGGATCCTTTGATGGCGCCCAATCATCAGTAGATTCATCTAAAGGCCCTAATACCAATTGTCCTTCTAAGTGGTTAGAAATTGCAGAAATTTTTAAATTATATCTTTCTAATATCTCCTTTAATTTTTTAACATATCCCTTATCGGATATTAATTTATCTATATCCAAATGATTACTCCCTTTCCATGCAGGAAGTTCTACCATCTCATATCCAAGAGAGGATATATATTGAACCACTTCCTCTAAAGATCTCTCATTATAGAGTATCGTAAAAATACCAATTTTCATAGAAAGACCTCCTTTTTATTCGCTCAAGGCTTCTATTATCGCTTGAATAAACTGAGGTAAAGAATCGGGAACTCTTCCAGTGATAACATTACCATCTCTTCTTGCAGGATGAGGTTCAAAATCTCCTCCTGCATTTATTACATCATCTACTATAGCATCCCAACAGGTTACTTTCCTTCCTCTTATAATATCTGTTCCAAAATTTCTATCCACAGAGATAAAAACTTGAGGACCATGACAGATTGCAGCAACAATTTTTCCCATTTTATACATATCTGCAACAAGCTTTAAAGTGTCTTTATCACATCTTAGGAAATCAGGAGCAAAACCACCTGGAATTATCACAGCATCATAATTCTCTGGTTTAGCTTGGGAGATTTCAATTATGTTGTATCTCACTCCTTCCCCCATAACTACAATGGGAACTGTAGTTCCAAATCTGCCTGTGATTGGTTTTTCTGGCCACCATGGTCTGGTATGAAATCCTGGACCCTTTAGAGATAAAACTCCAACGGTAACCTTTGCTCCCTCTTCACTTAATCTTAAAACAGGATAGAGTAATTCAATATCCTCAAATTCATGGGCACATAAAATTAAAACATGTTTATCCTTCAATCTATTACTAGGATTCTCAATATAATCCTTTCTAATACTCATTAAAAATCCTCCCCTCTAAAATTTTTTAGGTGGAGCAGAAGATTCTCTAATTATAAGCTTAGTAGGTAAAATAACTTCCTTTGGTTTCTTCCTCCTCCTTCTTAGCCTCTCTAGTAATAATAAGCCTGCATTCTTTCCCAAATCATAGGACGGCTGATATATGGCTGTTATTGGTGGAGAAAAATATTTAAACCATTCCATATCATCAAAGGATATAACTGATATATCTTCAGGAATTTTTAATCCCATCTCTTGAATTGCAGAGATTAACCCTAAGGTCATAAGGTTATTTGATGATATTATGGCTGTTGGTGGGTTATCTAAAGATAAAAGCTCCTTCCCCCTTTTATATCCTCCATCCCTCTTAAAATCTCCTTCCTTTATCAATTCTTCTTTTACTATAATCTTATTCCTTTCCAATGCCTGAAGATATCCCTCTAATCTCTCCTTCCCTGTTGTGGTATCTAAAGGTCCTGTTATTATCCCTATCCTTTTATGTCCAAGACTTATTAAGTGTTCTGTCGCTAAAAATGTCCCTGATATGTTATCTGCTAATACCACATCGGTTTCTATCCCTTTTATTCTCCTATCCACTAAGACCACTGGAATGTTTTGAGATATGAATATTTCTAAGTTCTTTCTGGTCTCAGTACTTTTACTGGGAGTTATTATTATTCCATCTACCTGTTTACTATAAAGAACTTCTATATATTCCCTCTCCTTATCAATATCTTCATCAGAGTTGCAAAGGATAAGGTTATACTTATAACTTAGCAAGGTATCTTCAATTCCCCTAACCACTTCTGGATAGAAAAGGTTTGCTATATTAGAGACAATTAATCCTATAGTATGGGTAGTCTTTTTCCTTAGACTTCTTGCAACAATATTTGGTCTATATCCCAATTCCTTTATGGCAGAAAGAACTCTTTTTTTAGTATCTTCTTCCACATGTCTTGTTTTATTTATGACATGAGAGACGGTGCTTACAGATACCCCTGCTAATCTTGCTACATCCCT
>CALHLF010000035.1 GCA_938034905.1 uncultured bacterium
GGAGATACATAAATATACGGTTAGAGAAAGAGATAAAGATATGTTTTCATAAGTGGTTGATGCGGGGGTTAGAAAGGAAGGTTATGTTAGAGATAAAGAAAGAGATGGATAGGTTGCCGTTGGGGGAATAGTATAGGATACGGTAGAGTATTTAGATTAATATAATCAATTTATAATTTTCTAAGCCTTTGATTTTTCTTTATTTAAAAATGCTTTTAAGGAAGGTAATTTTTGAGATTTAAAAGGTTTTATCTTTATTGTTTTTTAGATAGTTGTAAGGTTAAAAGAGTGGATAAAATTAATGGTTTTACCACTCCCTATATCTTTTCTATTTTTACTAAAAAACAAGTACCAAGTCTAAAACTATAATCTTTTATTATTAAAAGGATAAGGAAAGTATGGTTATTGAATATTAAGCAACTTTTTAACGATATTATCTATTTCTTTTAATTCTTTTTCTAATACTTCTTTTCGCACTTTTCTTCTCAAAATACCTATACTTTTTACATTTTTAATATTTTGTGATTTAAGCCAATTTTCTACTTTTTTCTCACACTCTTTACCTAATTTCACAAGTTGAATATGCAATTCATTTTGTAAATTAAATTTTGGTGTAGGAAGTTCAAACACTTTTTTATGAGTTTCTCCTCTCATTGCTTTTGCAGGTTTTATTTTCTTTTCAAGTATAGGAGCGTTTAATAATGAAAGTAAAAACAGGCTCTCATTCTCATCATCAGTTTCATAATAATAGGTTTTGGTGTCGCATAAGATTCCTTTTGCAGTAATTTCCTGTCCATTTATTTTGAAAATAACAGGTTTATTTTTAATTCTGCATCCCATAATTTTACCTACGGTAGGATAAATCACCCGATATTTAATATTTGGGTTTTGGTTTGTTAATTTATTTCTGTAATTAAGCCAACCAACTGCGGTTATCTTCTCTTTATTCCAGTTTTCTTCTACTTTTTTAAGCCACTCAGCAAGGTGGAAATATCCTTTCTTTTTTGCTTCTTCTTGAGTTATAATTTTATATTTATTACCAGAAGGTTCTATTGGTAAAATTACTGGTCTAAACTCTAAAAGTCCAAAAGGCAAAATATCATTAGAAAGTAAAGTGGCATAAATAAATTTATCTTCTATTTGACCTTCTATTTTTAAATTTCTATATGGCTCCTTTGCTTTTTTTCTTGCATAAAAGGAAGTTTCGACAAAGGGATTATGAACGTCAAACCCTACTTCTGAACTTTTAATATCAATAAACCAAAAAACTCTTGGTACAATTGTTGCTCCTTGATAAAAATGTTCTTTATAATAAGAAGAACTTTCTTTAGTAGTAATATATTCTTCAGTAGTAATATAAGAGCGTTTTCCTATTTCTTGAAGGTAAAAGTTTACTTTTTGAAATTTCAATTTTTCTTCGGCTTCCTCTAATTTGGAATTCTTTTTATCTAATTCTCCTTCTATTATTTCACCATCAATGGGGTAACAAATTTTTGCGTTCTTTTCTTTTTCTCCAATAATTACTATTGCAGGAATGTTAAACAATGGAGATACTTTTTCTAAATCCCATATTTCCTTAAATGTAATATTTACCCTTTTAAAATCACCTTTTCTTAAATTAAAATGGTGATCGGCATTAAATATACTTTTTGGCAAAACAAATCCAATAATTCCTTTCTCTTTTAAATATAAATCAATTGCTTTTATAAAAAAGAGAGTTCCCAATTCAAGATGGGTTATAAGATGTCCTCCTTTCTTTTGTAATAGATTATATTCTTTTACTTCCTTGCTTATAAACTTTTTATAATTAGGCTCGGCATTTCTATATACAAGCCAAGGAGGATTACCCACCACAAAATCAAATTTATTTAAAAGTATTATAGGCTTATAAGTATTTTTTAATATAAATGCCCAGATAGTATCTTTTCCTTTTTTGATAAATGATCTTAATACTTTTGCTAAACGGAGTAAATTATTAATCTCTTTTATATTTGGAATTTGTTTTCTTATATAATTAGAAAATTGAGTTTCATCAATTTTATCTTCTTTTAAATTATCTTCTTTTAAAACAAAATTTTTTATTGTCTCAATTGTTGTATCATAAATAATAGGATCTTTGGATATTTCATCAGGAATATATACTTCTTCATTTTCTAATATAATTTTATTACCCAAGGCATCTTTTTTTGGTAATTTTATAGAGTCAGCAAGATATATAGGAATATTTATTTTTCCTCTTCTCTTTCTAAGGAGGTCTCCTAATGCCAATATATAATTTGCTTTTGCGATTGTGCAGGCAAGGGGATGGATATCAATACCAACAACTGTTTTTAATATATGGTGTAATATAGCAGAGTTCTCAATAGAGTCCTTCAATTTTTCCCTTTTCTCTTTGATGATAAAATAAAGGAAAGTTCCTGAGCCACAAGCAGGGTCTATAAAACTTCCTTTCTTATTTTTTTCTATAAGTTTTGAAACTATTCTATGGGCAAGCCAATCTGGAGTATAGAATTCACCAAGGTCGTGCCTTGTCTTGGGGTCCACCAGTTGTTCATATAGCGATTTTAATACATCTTCAGAAATACCCCTTAAATTATAAGAAGAAAGGATACTTAAAAGTTTACGTGCTATTTCTATTCCTTTATCTTCGGTCTCTTTACGGCAAATCCAAGAAAAGAAATCTTCCTCCAGAAAATTTATTATTCCAAAATCTTTAAAAAATCTACCTTCAAGGACAGTTTTAATTCTGTTGTTATCATAAAAAGAGTCGTCAAACCGACGCCAAACAATTAATTTTGCTAAAATAGATAAATAGGTATGTTTACAAAATAGTTCCTCTTCGGAAAGATCACTTCCATAAACGAGACGTAAATATTTACTCCAATTTTCATATATAACCTTAAAATCTGAGTTTTTCTTAACCTTTTGCCATAAAAGTAATAATTCATTTTGTATTGTTTGAAAGGAATGACTATTTATTCCAAAATCTTTCACAATGTTTTCAGTTGTAGGTGATAATATTTCTTCACGACAAAAGTATCTATCCAACCAGAAATAGAAATTGTTTGGCTCCATTCTCTCTATATTTATTTTTTCAATTAGAATAAGTTCAATATTTTCTTCGGAGAGAGAGGTTTGTTTTATATTTTTTATTTTTGGTGAATAGACTGAGAAATTTAATCCGTCTGTAGCAATACAAATATAAGAAATTTTCTCTACTTCCTTTCCCCATAATATTGCAATATACTTTTTTAACTGTCTTTCTGCCTCGCTTAATTGAGTTTCTAAATTCCTTTCAAACTCTATAACTAAATTGCCAAATAGATTATCTATGCGTCCTCTTAAGATATAATCTCTTTTTATTACCTTCACATAACTTTCAATCCCTTTAAGACAATTCTCTATAAATTGTGGTTGTACTTTATTAAATAATTGTGTTAAAAGGAGATAAAAGGCATAGGATTTAGCAGTTTCACTTTCTGCACTTCTTACATTTTCTTTATATTCCGAAATTTTATTAGAAATTTCTTGTTCCCTTAAATTAGGCATTCTTACATCTTTTTCTTTAATAGTTCTGCCTGTCTTTTTGTGTTTCATTTATAATCCTCCTTGCGATCTCAAAGGCTGCGGCTATCCGAATAATTTTTACTTCTCCAATACCTTTAAATTGGAGAAACTTTTCCAAAGGTTGATTTACCATTCCCAAAAGACTTCCAAATTTTTCAAGTATTTCCTTGGCAATTTCTTCGGCGGGCTTCCCTTTAATTCCGGTTCCGATAAGAATCGCAAGGAGTTCGGCCTCGGTTAAACTTTCAGGTCCAAGTTCCCGAAGTTTGCCACCCGGATGCTTCCATTTTTTCATATTATGTTATCCTATTATATTATATTTTGAATTTTTGTCAAGTTTTTAAATTATAATATCCTCATAAATCTCTTGCCAGGCAATTCCTTAACTATCACTTTCATCTCTAAATTAAATAAAACTTCTAATACCTCGTTAATTGGTCTATTTACTTTCTCGGCAATTTCATCAATATAAATTGGATTTTCCTCTATTA
>CALHLF010000036.1 GCA_938034905.1 uncultured bacterium
AAAACATATTTTTGAAAAAGTGAAAGATCCAGCAGCATTTGAGTTTAGACCCCCAATAAGTTCTGGACCATATATATATCACAGTCATGATCCAGGTGGATACTGGGTATTATGGCAGAGAAGAGAAGATTGGCAAAGAACACCAACAGGAAAACTCTTTGGAATGCCTCAACCTAAATATGTACTATTCATCTATTATGGTCCACCTGAGAAAAGTGTTATGGCTCAAGCAAATCATCAATTGGATATGGTAGATCTAACCACCGAAGCACTGAGAGCAGCTCTTTCTTCAAATCCATATGCAAGATCATATAGAAAAGAATATCCTTGGATAGTTAATGTTGACCCATGTGTTTCTGGTTTATTCTTCAACAATGAAAAACCTCCATTTAATATAAGAGATGTAAGATGGGCATTAACCCTTGCCATTGATATAGCAGAATATATAGGAATCGCCTTTGACGGAACTGCAGTAATGTCTGCCCTTCATATTCCTGCAACTCCCGCATATATAAATTGGTACTTCAAACCATTAGAAAGCTGGCTTAGAAACTTTACTATAGATGTGGATGGAAAACCATTTAAACCTTATGATCCCGATGCTGCACTAAGAGTGGCTGAATATGCAAGAAAGAGAGGATATAAAGTCCCTACAGAACCTGCTCAGATTAAAGAGCTCTTTGGATTAGGATGGTGGAAATATGCACCCGATGTTGCAGAAAAACTCCTTATGAAGCATGGGTTTAAGAGAGATAAGGATGGAAAATGGCTAACTCCAGAAGGTAAACCTTGGAAGATAACAGTAATATCTCCACCCGAAGGACATGCAGTTCCATTTAGAAATGTATTTGCATTAGCTCAAGCTTGGAAGAAATTTGGAATTAATGTAGAAGTGGTAACTTCTGAAATAGTAGATACAATAGTTGGTAATGGAGAATTTGAAGTATCTACTTCAGGACAATGGCCAGCAAGAGAACCATGGGGTGGACATCTAGACCTCTATAGAACTTTTTCTCCCTTCCATTCTAAATATTATAAACCAATGGGAGAATCCTATCCTGGACACAATTGTAGATGGTTTGATCCAAGAATGGATAAAATTATCGAACAAATAGAAAAAATTAGTTGGGATTCTCCTCAAAACAGAACCTTAGGAATGGAAGGATTAAAGCTATTGGTAACAGAAATGCCATCAATTCCAACATTTACATATCCAGGAGTTGTGGCATGGGATGAATATTATTGGACCAACTATCCTGGTGCAGAAAATCCATATTGTATGCCATATCAACACTGGCCAAACTTTAAATATATGCTACCATTCTTGAAACCTACAGGAAGAAAGTAAGGGATATATAATTTAATTATCAAATAGGATATAATAAAAACAAAATCCCCCTCCCATATATAGGGAGGGGGAAATAAAATTTAGGGGAGGAAATTAAACAAAAATGAATTTTGTGAGGAGATATTTAATACCAAGACTTATCAGTTACTTTTTAGTAATATTTGTAGGAATTACTATTGTATTTATTGTTCCTCGTCTAAGCCCTATAGATCCTGTTCAACAGATGATTAATACCATAACCACTATGGGAACATATATGGATCCCCAAGCAATAGAAAAGCTAACAGAAACTCTAAAGGATCTATATGGACTTAGGGGAAGTCTATGGCAACAATACTTAAACTTTTTGGGAAGATTTATAAAGGGAGATTTTGGTCCCTCTTTCTTTAGATTTCCAGTTCCTGTCTCAAAACTTATTGCAGATTCCCTTCCCTGGACTGTTGGACTTCTTAGTGTATCCACATTTTTGTCCTGGTTAATAGGGAATATATTAGGAGGAATTTGTGGCTTCTTCTATCAGAAAAAATGGGCAAGATTTTTGGAAAATACAGCTATGGTCATTCGTCCCATCCCCTATTACATATTCGCCCTTATATTATTACTTATATTTGGATATTTTCTAAAAATATTACCTATTGCAGGAGGATTTTCTATAGGAACAACCCCCTCTTTTAGTTTAAGATTTATTGCAGATCTTGTTAAGTATGCACTTCTTCCCCTTTTATCTATGATGACCTTAGGAATTGCAGTTACCCTTCAATCCATGAGATTGATAGTCCAAAATATATTGAGGGAAGATTTTATTGTTTTTGCAAAGGCAGGAGGAGTAAAAAATAGAACTCTTCTTTTTAAATATGTGATAAGAAATGCAATGCTTCCTCAAATTACAGGTCTTGCCCTTTCCATGGGGCAAATATTTGGAGGAGCATTAATAACAGAGATTGTCTTTTCCTACCCTGGAATGGGAACCTTACTTTACAATGCTATAAACACAGGGGACTATAATTTGATAATGGGAATAACTGCAATATCTATTGTAGGAATTGCAACCTTTATTCTTATTATAGACCTTTTATATCCATTATTTGATCCAAGAATAAGGTATAGATAGGAGGAAGAGAAAAGGTGAGAGTATTAAAAGATCTTTTAAGAGATGGAAAATTTAGATTTGGATTTACAGTTATATGTATTCTTCTGTTCTTAGCAATTTTATCCTTTTTTTCTCCCTATGATCCCACAAAGTGGAATATTTTTCCGAGAGATCTTCCCCCCTCCTTTCAACATATCTTAGGAACAAATTCAAAGGGTCAGGATGTCTTTTGGGAAGCAACCTTTGCCATAAGAAACTCTTTAATTATATCAGTGATTGCAGCATTGTTCTCAAGAATTATTGCAATAATTGTGGGATTAGTAGCAGGATACTTAGGGGGAAGAGTAGATAGATTCTTAATGTCCATTAGTGATAGCTTCCTCATATTACCCCTTCTTCCCATATTGATATTAATATCTTCTTTAATAAAGGGACACTTAAGCCTATTTTCATTGGGAATTCTTCTTGGGATATTTGGATGGCCATGGGATGCAAGGCTAATTAGAGCTCAAGTTCTAAGTTTAAGGGAAAGGGAATTTACATATACTTCTATTCTATCAGGCTATTCAACAATAAATCTGGTAATAAAGGAATATCTTCCCTTTGTTCTTCCATTAGTTTTCTCAACGGTCATTAATAACATGGGATGGAGTATAGGATTAGAAGTAACACTATCTATATTGGGTTTATCCAATCTTGCTATCCCCACTTTAGGAACAACTCTTCATTGGGCAATAAATTATCAAGCTATGCTTCTTGGAATATGGTGGTGGTTATTAACTCCTATTGTAATTTCAGTATTATTGTTTATTAGCCTATATTTACTTTCGGTAAGTATAAGTGAATATTCAGATCCAAGGACAAGAATTCAAAGAATAGGAATAGCAAAGGAGTGAAAAGATGCCAATATTAAAATCAGAGAATTTAAAATCCTTTTATATATTAGATATTTATGGGAAAAAGCATGTAATTCAGGCAGTAAATGGAGTATCCTTAGAAGTTGAGGAAAGTGAGATATACGGAATAGCAGGAGAATCTGGATGCGGGAAAAGCACCTTAGTTAGGGTTTTATATGGGATGATAGAACCACCCTTATCTCTTATTGACGGAAACGTATTCTATAAAAGAAATGGAGAATTTATTAGTATTTTCACTTTACCTGAAGAAGAGCTCAGGAAATTAAGGTGGGAATTTATCTCATACATCCCCCAAGGATCTATGAATATTCTAAATCCAGTTATTAAAATAATAGATTCCTTTTGGGACTTTATAGGAGCGCATATATCGAAGGATGAAAAGGAAAAGATGGAGCATTCCCTCTTTGAATTTTTCAAGATGTTAGGATTACCTTCAAAAACCCTATATGCTTATCCTCACCAATTATCAGGAGGTATGAGGCAAAGGGTAATTGTTGCCTTAGCAACATTTTTAAATCCAAAGATAATAATTGCAGATGAGCCAACAACAGCATTAGATGTGGTAGCTCAAAGGGGAGTAATACAGCTTTTAAAGTCTATCCAATCCTTTCTAAATAATACAATAATTCTTGTTACCCACGATATGGGAGTCCACGCAACAATCTCTGATAGAATAGGTATTATGTATGCAGGAAATATAATCGAAGAGGCAAAAACAGAAGAAATATATGAAGATCCCCTCCATCCCTATACCCAATATTTGATAAAATCATTACCCAAAATAGGAGACAAGTCATATAAAGTAAGTGTGCCAGGTACTCCTCCATCCCTTGCTAATCCTCCATCGGGATGTAAATTCCATCCTCGATGCAATTATGCAATGGAGGAGTGTAAATTATATGTTCCAAAATTTGTAGAGGTAAAGCCCAAACATAAAGTTGCATGCTTCCTATATTCAAAGGAGGTAGATTCATGACAGATAATAACTATATTTTAAAAGTTGAGAATCTAACAAAGATTTTTACCTTAGGAAATATATTCTCAAGGATAAAGATTGTTGCAGTAAACAATGTTTCCTTTGAGATAAGAGAGGGGGAAGTATTTACCTTAGCAGGAGAGAGTGGAAGTGGAAAGACTACTGTAGCAAGAATTATTTTGGGATTTCATGAACCAACAAGCGGGAAAATAATTTATAAAGGAAAAGATTTAACAAATTTAAATAAAGAAGATAGAAACTTTTTTAGGAGAGAGGTTCAGGCAATATTTCAGAATCCCTTTGAAAGCTTTAATCCATTAAGAAAAGTTTCCAGCTATTTATATGAGACATTGGAGAATTTTAATATAGCAAGAGATAATAAGGATGAAGTAGTAGAGAAAGCATTAAGATCTGTGGGATTATCAAGGGAAGAGGTCATAGATAAATATCCTACTGAATTCTCAGGGGGACAACTTCAAAGGATATCGATAGCAAGAGCATTGATAACAAAGCCTTCCCTTCTGATAGCAGATGAGCCTGTATCAATGATAGATGCATCTTTAAGGATGTCTATAGTAAACCTTTTTAAGGAACTAAAAGAAAAGAGTAATGTAAGTGTAATATATATTACCCATGATCTTGCCACTGCTTACTATATTAGTGATAAAATAGCAATAATGTTTAGAGGGGAAATAGTAGAATCAGGAGAAGTAGAGAAGGTATTGATGGAACCAAAACATCCTTACACAATGGTTTTAAGTGAATCAATTCCAGAGCCAGATCCAAAGAGGAGATGGAAGAAACAAATTTCTCTTTCTGCCTTTGAGGAGGAGGAATTTCTATTAAAGGGATGTAAATTTGCAAAGAGATGTTCTTTTGTAATGGAGGAATGCAAAAAACAAGAAATTCCATATTTTGAAATTAATGGAAGAAAAGTTAAATGTTTACTTTATAAGTAGGAGGTAAGAAATAGTGGAACTTTCGGAAATTGCATCTGCTTTAATAGAGGGGAATAGAAAAAGGGTTCAAGAATTAGTAAGTTTAGCTATTAAAGAAGGAGTGCCCCCTGAAAGGATAATAAATGAAGGATTAATAGCAGGAATGCAGGTTGTAGGAGAAAGATTTAAAAATAATGAAATTTTTGTTCCTGAAGTATTAATCTCAGCAAGGGCAATGCATGCAGGTATGGATTTACTAAAACCTTTGTTGGCAAAATCTCCTGGAATTTTAAAGGGGAAAATTGTGATCGGGACTGTAAAAGGAGATCTACATGATATAGGAAAAAATCTTGTTGCAATGATGTTAGAAGGAGCAGGATATCAAGTTATCGACTTAGGAATAGATGTTGATGCAGAAAAATTTGTAGAATCAGTAAAAACTTATAATCCTGATATTCTTGGAATGTCTGCCTTATTAACTACTACCATGCCCTATATGAAGGTAACAATAGAGGCTTTAGAAAGGGAAGGCCTAAGAGATAAGGTTAAAGTAATCGTAGGGGGAGCTCCAGTTACCGAAGAATTTGCAAAAGAGATAGGAGCAGATGGTTATGCTGAAGATGCAGGATCTGCAGTAGAATTAGTTAACAATCTCTTGGGAATAAAGAGTGCATAGAATAACAATATATCCACAAGGAATAGAAATATATTTTTCAAAGGAAGATAACCTTCTCAGAATACTACAAAAAAACAAAATAGATATAGAGTCTATTTGCGGAGGAGAAGGATGGTGTGGAAAATGTAAAATAATAATAAAAGAAGGAAATCCTTCTCCTCTAACTTTAAGGGAGAAAAAAATTCTAACAAAAGAAGAAATAGAAAAGAGAGTAAGACTTGCTTGTCAAGTTTACCCTAAAAATAATCTTAAGATAGAAATATTAAATAAAACAAATAAGATAAATACTCTTTCTCAATTTAATTTAGATTTAAGAATAGATCATAATCCTGTCATAAATGTGGAAAGTTTCTCCCTTCCTCTTCCGAGTCTTCATGATCAATCCTCAGACTTAGATAGATTATTAAGGATAAAAAAGGAATTAAAATTAAAAAATATTAAGCTTG
Source organism: uncultured bacterium (assembly GCA_938034905.1). Taxonomy (GTDB): domain Bacteria; phylum Dictyoglomota; class Dictyoglomia; order Dictyoglomales; family Dictyoglomaceae; genus NZ13-RE01. Next base: position 6,392 of record CALHLF010000036.1, read on the forward strand.
TTAGAAAAATTCCAAAATTTTTAAGGGAAAATAATTTTCAAGGAAAATTAATAATTCACAATAATGAAATTATAGATCTGCGAGAAGAAGAATTTAATCTTCCTTTAGGAGTTGCCTTTGATATAGGAACTACAACCTTAGTGGGATATCTTTTAGATTTAGAGGGGGGAAAAGAATTAGATGTTCTCACAGAGCTAAATCCCCAAAGCCAATATGGAAGGGATGTAATTTCACGAATTACCCAAACTATGAAATTAGAAAAGGGACTAAATATTCTTAGAAATTTAATTCTTTCTTCCCTTGAAGAGATTATAAAAAAATTGTGTTTAAAGAATAATCTTTCTCCTTTAGATATTTATGCCATATCCATTGTTGGAAATCCAACAATGATTCATATTTTTTTAGGAATAAACCCTGAATATATAGCAATATCTCCATATATTCCTGTTATATCCTCGGGAATGATTTTTGATTCTAAAGATTTAGACTTTAATATTTCTCCCTTTGCCAAAATTTATGTTCTCCCTAACATTTCAGGATATGTAGGCGGAGATATAGTGGCAGGAATTTTAGCAACAGGATTATGGAAAGAAGAGGGTAATATATTATTTGTAGATATAGGAACCAATGGGGAAATAGTATTGAAAACTAATAAAGGAATATTTACCTGCTCCACAGCAGCAGGACCCGCCTTTGAAGGAGGACATATTACCCATGGAATGATAGCAAAGGAAGGAGCTATAAATCACGTTTTTTTAGAGGGAAGAGAAATAAGATTTAATGTTATAGGAAATAAAAAAGAAGAAGGAATCTGTGGCTCAGGCTTAATTGATGCTATTAGGGTAATGTTAGATTTAGAGATTATTGACGAGACAGGAAGATTTAAAAAAGGAGATTCTTTTCCTTTAGGGAGTATTAATATCACTCAGAGAGATATAAGAGAGCTTCAGCTTGCGAAGTCTGCTATTAGATCAGGAATAGAGATTTTATTAAAAGAAGCAGGGATAAATTATAAGGATATAGCGAAAATTTATTTAGCAGGAGCCTTTGGCAATTATATAAATAAGGATAGCGCTTTAAGAATTGGTATACTGCCTAATGTTGATCTAGAAAAAATTATCTTTGTGGGAAATTCTGCAGGAAGAGGGGCAGAATTGGTACTTTTAAATAAAGAATATATGAGTTTAGCAGAAAAGATATCAAAAGAAGTCATCTATATTGAGCTTTCTGGAAGAAAGGATTTTCAAGATTATTTTGTTGAATTTATGTATTTTAGAGAAAAGGAGGATTGAGGTGAAAACAAGAAAAATTTTTAAAGAGTTGGCATATCCATCAAAAGATGAAATTATTTTCGGAAAGGCAAAGTACCCTTTGAAATGTGGTTTTGGTGTAGAAATAGGAAATGGTAAAGTACTTCCTGAAGTAAATTTTACCCTTCCTCCTATGAGTATTCACGAAAATAATTTTTTAGAAGTTAGAAAGAGATTTAGGGATATAGTAAATCGTATATTAAATAGAGCGGTTGAGTTGGAACAAGAGGCCTTAGTTTTGGAATTGGAACATTTATATGAGCTTACAAAAAATCCTGAATGGGGTGCAGTAATCACTTCAGATATTAAAGGAATAATGGAAGAGTTTAATAATAAATATGGGCTAAAATCTGCTTTAAGGGTTACTGTTGCAGATATTAGAGATCAAGAAAGACCTCCAAGGATGAGAACAGGAGAGCTTACTGAAATTATGTTCAAATCTTTTGAATTATGTGCAAAAGAAGGAGCAGATATCTTATCCATAGAAAGCACTGGGGGTAAAGAGATTCATGATAGGGCATTATTAGAGGGAGATATGGCAGGAATAACTTTTTCCTTAGGAGTTCTTGGAGAAAGGGATATGGAATTTTTATGGAAAAATATAGTTGATATTTCCAAAAAATACAACGTGATACCCGGGGGAGATACTGCATGTGGCTTTGCAAATACTGCTATGCAACTTTCCCATCAAGGGATGCTCCCAAAGGTCTTAGCCTCAGTAATTAGACTTATGAGTGCTCCCCGTTCTTTAATTGCTATTGAGATGGGAGCAGTAGGTCCCTTAAAGGATTGTGCATATGAAAATCCTATTTTGAAAATAATATCAGGAGTTCCCATAAGTATGGAGGGAAAAAGTAGTGCCTGTGCCCATTCATCTCCCATTGGGAATATATCTTCTTATGCTTGTGATCTTTGGAGTAATGAATCAGTCCAAGATGTAAAACTTCTTTCTGGATTTGCCCCAGAAGTATTCACAGAGATCCTTATCTATGATTGTAGATTAATGAATTCTGCTTTTAAAATGGGATTTGAAAAAAAATTAAGAGATTTATTTATTTTATCTGATATATATTTAGATCCTCAAGCTTTAGTAATGAGCTTGGATGTTGCCTATGAATCTGCAAAAAAGATTTTAAATAATGAAAATAATTATCAAAGAACCTTAGAATTAGGAAAATATGCTGTTTTTGTAATAAAAAATGCTTTAGAAAATGGAAAAATAAAGATTTCAGAGAGAGAAAAGAATTGGCTCTATAAGATTCAAGAGGATTTAGAAAACTTACCTCAAGATTATAGAGAAATTTGGGAAAGGATTTATGAGGATTATAAAGATCTATTCTTAAAGGAAGAATATGGACTTTAGGGTGACATTATGGAGAATTTAGAAAAATATGAGATGTGTTGGTTAGAATATAAACCTTTAGGAAATAAAGAATATTGCAAAAGATGGGAAAATATTATCGTTCTTGAGAATTATTATGATGTAAAACCCTGTCTTAAAGAACTTAAATTTTTCTTTCAAAATTCCCTTGGATTAGACCTTAAATACCACAAGAATTTTATCGATAAACCTTCTCTTATAGTAGGAAGGCTTGAAAAAATAAAGGAAGTTTTCAAACCTGCTGAAGATTGGAATAAATTGATAAATGATGAGGGATTTATTATAAAAACTCTTTACTTTAAAGAGAATCAGAGGATTATAATAACAGGAAAAACCTTTAATTCCTTGATTTATGGAATTTTTGAATTAATAAAGAGAATTAGATTAAAGGAAGATCTTAACAGTTTAAATATTATAGAAAATCCTAAGGTAAAATTTAGAATGATAAACCATTGGGATAATTTAGATGGAACTATTGAGAGGGGATATGCAGGAAACTCTATATTTTTTAAGAATAATAAGATTATATATTCAGAGAGATTAAGGGATTATGCAAGACTTTTGGCATCTATTGGAATAAATGGGATAGTTTTAAATAATGTAAACGTTAAGAAAAAAGAGGTAGAACTTATTGAAAAACACTATTTGAAGAAGTTACTTAAAATAGCAAAATTATTTGGAGATTATGGGATCAAAATATATCTTTCCATAAATTTTGCCTCTCCCATATATTTGGGAGGACTAATCACTGCGGATCCCCTTAATCAAGATGTAGCCTTATGGTGGAAAAGGAAAGTGGAAGAGATATATGATATTATTCCTAATTTTGGAGGATTTTTAGTTAAAGCAGACTCTGAATTTAACCCTGGTCCCCACATTTATGGAAGAACCCATGCAGATGGAGCAAATATGCTGGCAGAAGCTTTAGCTCCTTTTAATGGATACGTTATTTGGAGAGCCTTTGTATATAATTGTATGCAGGATTGGAGAGACACAAAAACTGATAGAGCAAAAGCTGCATATGATAATTTTAAACCCCTCGATGGATTCTTTGATGACAATGTTATTTTACAGATAAAATATGGTCCTATGGATTTTCAGGTGAGAGAACCCGTCTCTCCCCTCTTTGGAGCCTTAGAAAAAACAAATCAGATTCTTGAGTTACAAATAACCCAAGAATATACTGGCCAACAAATTCATCTTTGTTATCTTGGGACACTATGGAAGGAAATATTGGAATTTGATACTTATGCAAGGGGAGAAGGATCTAAGGTTAAAAAGATTCTTAAAGGAGAAGTATTTGGTAATAAAAATAATGGCTTTGCTGGAGTCTCTAATGTAGGGAATAGTGTTAACTGGACAGGACATGACTTAGCTCAGGCAAATCTCTGGACCTTTGGAAAAATCTCTTGGAATCTCGATGAAAGCTTAGAAAGAATAATCAATGAGTGGATAAAACTAACCTTTGGAGATGATAAAAAGGTTATAGAAAATATTTCATATATGCTTATAAATTCCCATAGGATATATGAGAAATATACTACTCCTCTTGGTTTGGGATGGATGGTAAATCCGGGAAACCATTTTGGGCCAAACCCTGAAGGTTATGAATATTCTCATTGGGGAACTTATCATAGAGCTGATTTTAAGGCAATTGGTGTTGATAGAACATCAAGGGGAACAGGTTTCACTTTGCAGTATCATCATCCTTGGAGAGAGATTTTTGATGATATCGAAAAGTGCCCTGAAGATTTACTTTTATTCTTCCACAGGGTACCTTATGATTTTAAGTTAAAATCTGGCAAAATCCTTCTACAATTTATCTATGATTCCCACTTCGAAGGGGTAGAAGAGGCAGAAAAATTAAAAGAGAAATGGTTGGAACTTAAAGGAAAAATCGATAAAGAGAAGTTTGAAAGGGTTTTGGAAAAATTAAACCAGCAAATTAAACATGCAAAAGAATGGAGAGATGTAATTAATACCTATTTTTACAGAAAAACGGGAATCCCTGATGAAAAAGGAAGAAAAATCTATCCCTAAGGAGGAAAAAATGAATGAAAAACAATGGAAAATCTTATTAGATTGTGCCCAATTAAAACCAATAGAAAAGATTCCTATTGGTTTAATTGTTGATAGTCCCTGGATTCCTGGATTTCTTGGTATATCCCATTTAAGTTTCTATACAATCCCTGAGATATGGTTAAACTCCTATTTTGAGATTAAGAAAAGATTTCCAGAGGTTATATTTATCCCTGACTTTTGGGTAGAATATGGGATGGCTCAGGAGCCCTCAGGATTTGGGGCAAAAATAACCTTTAGTAAAAATTCTACCCCCAATATACATCCCATTATCTCTTCTGCTGATGACCTGGGAGAATATTTAAAAAGATTAAAGGCTCCAAATCCTAAAACCGATGGTCTTATGCCCTTTATTTTGGAATTTTATAAATATGTGGAACCTAAAATAAAAGAGAGGGGAGAATTTATAAAAATTGTTGCCTCACGAGGCCCCTTTGCCATTGCATCCCATATTATGGGAGTACCAGAGTTTTTAGTTGCAGTAAAAATATATCCTGAAGAAGCTAAAAAACTCATTGATATTACATCTAATTTAGTCATTGATTGGCTCTATGCCCAAATAGAAGTATTAAGCAATATCGAGGGAATCCTTGTCTTGGATGACATTGTTGGCTTTTTCTCTGAAAATGACTTCTTAGAATTTGTTTACCCATCTTTTAAGAAAATATTTTCATATTTTAACTTCCCTGTCAAAATTTATCACAATGATACTAATAATTCTGTATTTTACAGATATTTACCTGAATTGGGAATAAATATCTTTAATTTTACCCATCTTCAAAATATAAAGGAGGTCTATGAAAAAACCCAAGGAAAAATTTGCCTTATGGGAAATATTCCCCCTTTAGATATCTTAGCTAATGGAAAGCCTGAAGATGTAAAAAACAGTGCCAAGAATATACTAAAAGAATTCCCTGAAAAAAAAGGAATTATTCTCTCAGCAGGAGGAGGGGTTTCTCCAGGAACCCCCGAAGAAAATATAAGGGCATTGATTGAGAGAGGCACGTGGTGAAGACATATTTACCACTCAATTTATTACAGAACAGAGAGCTGAAATTACCTACTTTCTTCAAGAAGTAAAGTGGGGAACTGAAAGACATGAGAAGAGATCAAGGTTTTGGAATCTTCAAACTTTTCAAAAGGTGTCCTCCCATTCATCCTTCTACCATTATTTTGAGAGTTCTCAACTATACCTATCAAATGTTTTGCTTTTGTTGGAATAGGATTTAGCTCTACCCCTAAAAATGATAGTGTATCATTCCAATCCTTATGCTTTCTTTTTTTTCACAAAATTCTTCTCCATTATCTAATCTTTATCAGATTTCTTACATTATGTGTTCTAAGCCATAAGGCAACTAAGGATATAAATATAAATCCAAAAGCAGAGTTAAGCTCATAAGAATAATAGAAGAAGTCTTAGGTCTTCTTAATTTATCCTCAAGAGGTCCATATATTGTTCTTCAAACTTTATATCTTGATATGCTTAATATTTTGGCAGTTTTTGATACATTCTTGTTATTGTTTTCAAATATTTTTCGAACTAACTCTCTTGCTTTTTCAGGAGATATTTTTCTCAGTTCATGATATGGTATAATATTCATAGAAGGCTGTCCT
>CALHLF010000037.1 GCA_938034905.1 uncultured bacterium
AGGCTTTACTAATACCCCTACTACTCTCTTTAAGCCACCTGAGTACTTGGTTTGGAGTCTCGCCCCAACCTTTCCTCAGCCCCTGAGACTTACTTTATCTCAGAAAGTGCATCCGAGCCCTTTCGGACCCCTTGATGCCTGTGGCAATTATAATTTTAACATAACTTTAAAGATTGTCAAATTTTAAAGTTAAGTTAAAACCTATATTTTTAGGAATAGGGGGTTCTTAAAAATATAGATAAAATCTATGCTTCTTTATATGTCAAGGGGAATTTTTTCTGAAATCCCCCCACCATATCGAGACTCTCCATATATAGCATTTAATGTTAAAATATGTAAATAATGGTTTCTATTAAGGGAAAGGTAGCGTTAATTACTGGTGCCAGTAGGGGAATAGGTAAAGCTATCTCAAAGGCTTTAGCCCAAGAGGGAGTTAATCTTGCTATTAACAGTAGGGCAGAAGAAGGGCTACTTATTCTTAAAAACGAATTGAAGGACTTAGGGATAGATATCCTTATTTGTCCCTTTGATTTAAGAGATTCAAAAGCCCCAAAATTAATAATTGATAAGGTTATAGAACATTTCGGAAGATTAGATATTCTTATTAATAATGCAGGAATAGCATTATCAAAATCAATAATGGAAACAACCGAAGAAGAATGGGACGAAATAATGACTGTAAATGCTAAAGCACCCTTTTTCCTATGTAAATATGCAATCCCATATCTTAAAAAATCTGATATGCCAACAATAATAAATATTTCCTCTGTTGTGGGGACAAAGGGATATGTGAATCAAGGGGCATATACTGCTTCTAAACATGCTTTAACGGGATTTACAAAGGTTTTAGCCCAAGAAATTCATGAAGATGGAATAAGAGTCCATATTATAGCTCCTGGAGGAGTTGCTACAGATTTGGTAACAATAATGAGACCTGATATTGATCCAGCAACATTGATAAAACCAGAGGAAATTGCAAATATTGTAATATTCCTTTTAAAATTTAGAGGTAATGCGGTCATTGACGAAATAAATGTGAGAAGAGAGAAAAATACCCCTTGGAGATAAAATTTTTAAAACCTCATTTTCAATCCCTTTCATCTAAAATTAGATTTTTCAATTATCCACAGCTGTGGATAATTTTGTGGATTACCTGTGGATAACTCTGTGGATAACTGGTGGGTTCTGTGGATAACTTTGTGGATAATTTTTTAAATGTGAATTCTGTGGATAAAATGTGGAAAGTTATCCACAGGTAAAATAATGTTATTTAAAGGGTTAAGATTAGTTTTCCACATTATCCACAGCCCCTACTACTACAACAAAAGTATTTTTTTATATATAAATTAAAATTCTTGTTATTGTAGTTATAAAATGTGGATAAGTTTTTAAAATTGTCCTATATTTAAATAAATATAAAAATTTCCAGTTTCATTGGGATTTTTAATTCCTTGATATATAGGAAAGGCATATCCGATAATTAGGGATAAAGGAATATCAAAGAAAGTTGTGAAATTAAAGGAATTTTCCATCCCCAATCCTATTTTTAACCCTTTATAATCTATTTTCTCATTTCTATACCATACACCACCAATTTCAGTAAAAATATTAAAATTAATATTTCTTAAAATAAATAAATTAAAAAATTTTGTTTCTTGATCCCTTATTAAGGGAATATTCCAATTAATATTTAAATACCACTTAAAATCGCCTTTATATATATCCTTCAAGGATTTCCAATCTCCCAAATTAAACCTTTCATATTTATCAATAAATCCCAAGGGATCATCTTCTATTAATATATATCCTAAAAGATTATTAATAGATAAATAACTATGGGGAAAGATTAAGAAATACTTTGATAGATTCCAAGATAATTTGTAAAATCTTTCACCTTGAAAGGGTAGTGAAAATCTAAAATTTAAGTTATTAATCATTGCAAGATTATATATATCCTTTAATCTTGTTAGTTTTAAATCTAAATATGGATAAAGCTCGTATCCTAAAATTAAATTCAGTCGATATGCAGGTTGCCATAAATTCCCACTTATCCCTAAGGAAAATTTTTCCCAAAAGCTTTTATTAAGAACAAATACACTTGCAAAATAATCTGAATTTACCATTAAAAGAGCAAAACCAAAATAATCATCCCTTGGAAGATACCTTATAAATTGAAAGAGGGTTCCAGAATGATAATTTCCATAATTATCCTGAAAATATAATCCTTCAAGACTCCACCAATGATTAATTGGATCATATCCTTCTATATGATAGGAAAGATTTGTAATTTGTCCTGTAGAAAGATCTATAGAAAAGGAAGGAAGTAAATCATAGTATATGACATAGGCATCTAATGGTCTTTTTATTTTTGAAGTATAAATGATTTTTCTAGGATAAGAATTATTTAATCGATTAGTATCAGGAATCATGGAATTGGGATCCAACTCTACCCTTACTACTTTATCCTTTGTCTGAAAATTTAAATATACATCCCTTTCCCTTCCATCATAAATTTTTGTAATTCTTTCTCCCTTTGATGTCTCTAATAAAATTTCTACAGGTAAAATTCCATTTCCTTCTCTTTTTATATGAACCCTTGCAATCCATGTCTCTCCAACCTTATAGGTTTCAAGATTTAATACTTGCCAATCTATAGTCGCAGTGGAATAAAACCAAGTATTGAAGAATTCTGTGAAATTTTTTCCAGTTATTTTATTAAGAAGATTTTTAAAGTCTTCTGTAGTAGCAAATTTGTTATTATATTCATTATAAAAGACTCTTAAAAATTCGTTAAAATTTTCTTCTCCAGTAAGAAAAGATAAACATCTTAATAATAGATATGCTTTGTTATATATTTTGTTGTTGTATCCATTATAATTACTGTTCCAATAATCTTTGACAATAGGCTCATCCCATCCATCCCTTAAATATTTTAAATATGGATATTCCACTTGAGATTCCCTTAAATTCCATTCTCCAATAACATAATCCTGCAAATAATTTAAAAAATAGTCATCCCCTAAATTAGGAAAAAGATTTCCTCCTTTTGCACCATATTTTTTCTCAAAATAATATATAGAAGAATATTGGGATAAAGCTTCACTTATCCAATTCTCCCAGTCAAAATCTGATCCAACTCCTATTCCCCACCATAAATGGGCAAGTTCATGGGCAAGAAGCCACTCATTTATTCTTTCTAAAAGAAAAGGAGTAAAGAGATCTGAAGAGTAGAAGACACTATTACCAAGAAGGACAAAATTATCTGCTGTCATCCCCCAGAATCCCTCTGTCTGTCCCTCTACTATAACAATCCTTTTGTGCTTTAATGGCCCATATAATGATTGATAAAAGGATAGGATCTCTTGGGCATAATTTGCTAAAATTCTTGCCTTATATTCTCTACCGGGATAAAAATAAAGGGAAATTTCTGGATTCATCTGCAGAATAGGTTTATAAACAAGATATTTTCTACTTAAGGCAATGGGTAGAGATCTTTTAGGAGAATAATTTTTTCCAATTATTTTTTTCCAGTTTTCATTTATAATCTCCTCTTTTTGTTCATCTATTCCTAAAGCAACAATATAATCCTTTGGAACTAATAACTCTATATTAAAATTACATAAGGTTAACCTTCCTCCTTTATCCCATTCTCCATTTATAAATTTTAGCTCCTGGGGAAACCAACCAAACCTCCAAATGAAAGAGTCCTTTGCAAAGGACATATCTCCCATATATGTTTTTGGAAATTTTGTGGAAAATAATATTTTTAGATAAAAGGATCCCTTTGGATGAAGAGGCTCGGGAAGAAAAACTCTTAAATAATTATCTTCCAAGGAATAGTCTGTGAAAAGAATCTTTCCTTTCTCCAAAGAATAATTTAGGATATTTCCATTTTTGTCAAATACATTTCTTATCTCGGTATATGCAGGATCAAAACCATGAAGGTAATAAGAGTCTTCTATAACAGGATGAAGATGGGGATTATCTTTTTTACCCATATTAGCAGGTAGATAAAAATAAATCTCTGAAAGATTTAAATTTGTATTATTAATATAATTTATTTCAACATAACCATTAATGGTAAATTTTTCTGGATCCAATTGAATATAAAGATTATATGAAGATACTTCTTCCATAGCATAAGTTAAAGAGAATAAGAAGAGAAATAAGAAAAATATAAAAATTTTTTTCATCGGCATACCTCCACTATTATTAAAAGCTTTCTTAAACTTAATTTAAATTATACATCAAAATAGCTTATTTTGTTGATATTATCTTCAAAGATTCCGTTCGCTTTAATTGAATTTATATTGTTGGGAAGAGCGTATGGTTGAAACTTTTTAGGATATATTCTATAATGCTATAGAAAAGAAGATTTTATGGAGGTTTATAAATGCCTACTCTTAACAAGGAAGATCTTGAACAGATAATACATATAGTAAGGGAATTAATAAAACAAGAGATAGATGCAAGATTTCCAATTTATTCTGAACTAATAGATTTAAAAATTATAGTTAAAGAGCTTGCGGAAGCTCAGAAGAGAACCGAGGAAAGGTTAAATGCTCTTGCAGAAGCTCAAAGAAGAACCGAGGAAAGATTAGAAAGACTTGAGACTATTGTAGGAGAGCTTGCGGAAGCTCAGAAGAGAACCGAGGAAAGGTTAAATGCTCTTGCGGAAGCTCAAAGGAGAACCGAGGAAAGATTGAATGCTCTTGCAGAAGCTCAGAAGAGAACTGAGGAAAGATTAAATGCTCTTGCAGAGGCTCAAAGAAGAACCGAGGAAAGATTGAATGCTCTTGCAGAAGCTCAGAAGAGAACTGAGGAAGAACTGCACAACTTAGCACTAATTCAGAAAGATTTACAGAAACAAGTGGGAGGAATATCACATTCTGTAGGATTTGATTTAGAAAATCAGAGTTATAAAGCTCTTCCTAATCTTTTGAAAAGAGATTTTGAGATCATAGTTAAAGAAAGATTAATAAGAAGATTTATAAAAACGAAAAAAGGAGAATCTATGGAGATTAACATTATTGGGAAGGCTGAAAAAGATGGAAAAGAGATATATATTATAGGTGAAGCAAAAACAAATTTATCTGTAAGGCATATATGTGATTTTATAGATAGATTAAAGGATATAAAAGAGACCTTAGGGGAGGAAATATTTCCTATCATTGTTACCCATATGACAGAGCCAGAAGTAGAAGAGTATGCTCTTAAAAATGGAATAAAAGTCTATTATTCCTACGATTTTTGATAATTATAATAGAAATTTTCTGAATATTTTTTGTCCTCTTTTATAAGATTATAAACCTAGTTGGATGATGGCTAATGTTCAAGTTCTCAATTCTCCATTAAGAGTTCCTGTAGATGAAGTCTTAAAGATTAACGACTAAAAGATTTATTTTTATCCTTGTCTCTAATAATCCTCCATAAGTATAACAGGAAAATCATTCCAGGCTTGGTTTTGCCAAATTAAACTCTACCTTCTTTATTATACTGGTACCTATTTCCATAACTATCTACTCTTTCAGTTTATAAAAATCTTGACAAACTTTTCTTTTAATAGTATATTGTTAACGTTAACATTAAAATAAAATTAAAAGATGGTTACCATTAAGGATGTAGCTAAAAAAGCAGGAGTCTCCATAATGACCGTCTCTCGGGTAATAAACGGTAAGAGCAATGTGAGAGAAGATACCCGAGAGAAGGTATTAAAGGCTATTGAAGAATTAGGATATGTTCCCAATTCTATGGCTCGAAGTTTAGTAATAAAGAAAACCGCAACTATTGGCTTAGTAATTTCTGATGTAACAAACCCCTTTTTTACAACTGTTGCTCGTGGGGTTGAAGATACTGCAATAACAAAACATTTTACTGTAATTCTATGTAATACTGATGAAAATCCAGAAAAGGAATCAATGTATGTAGAAGTTTTAGCAAGAAATAGAGTTGATGGAGTGATCTTTACTTCTGCTTCTGGGAAAAAAAACCCATTAAAATCTCTTTTCATAAAGAAAATTCCTTTAGTTCTTATTGATAGAACCATCGAGGGATTAGAGGATGTAGATGTGGTAAGGGGAGATAGTGTTTTAGGAGCATATCTACTTACAAAACATTTAATAGAGTTGGGACATAGAAGAATTGGAATTATTGTAGGTAGCAAAACTATTTCCACTGCGGTAGATAGAATAGAAGGTTATAAAAGGGCTTTAAAGGAGTTTGACATTCCTATAGACGAATCTTTAATAAAAATCAATGATAAATCGAAGTTCTCTAAAGAAGATGGATATAGATTAACAAAGGAATTACTTGATATGGAAAATCCTCCTACTGCAATCTTTGGGGGAAATAACCTTATGGCGGTAGGAGCCATTCTTGCTATAAGAGAATTAGGTCTTTCTATCCCTGAAGATATATCCTTAGTTTCTTTTGATGATATAGAAAGTCTATCAGAAGTCTATCCTTTTTTAACAGTGGTCAAACAACCCGCATACACTATGGGAGTTATTGCTACAGAGCTTCTAATAAGAAGGATTGAGAGGAAAGATAGGATAAAGGAAAAAAGAGAAATTTTGTTAAAACCCGAATTAGTAATTCGAAAATCTACAGCTCCTCCTAAAATTAAAAATTAGAAAGGGGTGCTTATATGTCTATTCCAATTCTAAAGGGAGAAAAAAGATTTGTAGAGGATTATCCAAAAGTAGGAATAAGACCCACCATTGATGGAAGATATGGAGGTGTGAGAGAATCCCTTGAAGAACAAACCATGAAATTAGCTAAATCTGTTGCTGAATTAATTGAAAACAACATTTATCTCCCCAATGGAGAAAGGGTCCAATGTATTATTCCCCAAAGGTGTATTGGAGGTGTTACTGAGGCAAGAATGGCTGATGAATTATTTAAAAAGGAAGGAGTAGGAGTATCAATAACTGTTACTCCTTGTTGGTGTTATGGCTCCGAAACTATGGATATGTCTCTTGACATTCCAAAGGCAGTTTGGGGATTTAATGGAACAGAAAGACCTGGCGCTGTTTATCTTGCAGCAGTTTCTGCAGCTCACAACCAAAAGGGAATTCCTGTTTTTAAAATTTACGGGAAAGATGTTCAAGATAAAGATGATTTCTCTATTCCTTCTGATGTTCAAGAAAAAATTTTAAAATTTGTAAAGGCTGGATTGGCAGTTTCTATAATGAAGAATAAATCCTATCTTGCCATTGGTAGTGTCTCTATGGGAATTGCAGGATCCATTGTCGATCCTGACTTCTTTGAGGATTATTTGGGAATGAGGGTAGAGTACGTAGATATGACAGAGATGATAAGGCGTATTGAAGAAAAGATATATGATGAGGAAGAATTTAAAAAGGCAGTGGAATGGGTAAAAACTTATTGTAAAGAGGGAGAAGATCCTAATCCTCCTGAAAAAAGAGTAGATGAGAAAAAGAAGAGTGAAGTTTGGGAATTTGTAGTTAAAATGGCCCTAATAGCAAGGGATTTAATGATAGGAAATAAAAAACTTGAGAAAATAGGATATCCTGAAGAAAGTTTAGGACATAATGCGATAGTTGCTGGATTTCAAGGTCAACGTCAATGGACTGATTACTTTCCAAATGGAGATTTTATGGAAGCAATCTTAAATTCTTCCTTTGATTGGAATGGTTTAAGACAGCCCTATATTTTAGCCACAGAAAATGATAGCTTAAATGGTGTATGCATGCTCTTTGGACACCTTCTAACAAATACTGCTCAGATTTTTGCAGATGTAAGAACATATTGGAGTCCATCTGCAATTTATAGGGTGACAGGATGGAAGCCTGAAGGGCTCGCTCAAGATGGGGTAATCCATCTTATAAATTCTGGTCCTGCAGCCCTTGATGGAACGGGAGAACAAGAAATTGATGGAAAACCTGCTATTAAACCCTTCTGGGAGATTTCAGAGGATGAAGTAATGAAATGTCTTAATGCAACAAGATTTTGCTATGCAGATTTAGGATATTTTAAGGGCGGAGGTTTTTCAACAAAATTTATAACAAGGGGTGGAATGCCTGTAACTATTTCCAGATTAAATATTGTAAAGGGATTAGGCCCTGTTTTACAGATTGCAGAAGGATATACTGTGGAATTACCCCAAAATGTTCATGAGATTCTTGATAGAAGAACAAATCCCACTTGGCCTACCACTTGGTTTGTTCCAAGATTAACAGGAAAGGGAGCTTTCAAGAGTGTATATTCGGTGATGGAGAATTGGGGGGCTAATCATTGTGCTATAACCTATGGTCATGTAGGAGATCTATTTATAACCTTAGCGTCAATCTTAAGAATTCCAGTTTCCATGCATAATGTGGAAGAAGAAAGAATATTTAGACCCAGTGCATGGAGTATGTTTGGAACAGAAAATCTGGAGGGAGCTGACTTTAGAGCTTGCAAAACCTTTGGCCCTCTTTATAAGAAAGTCTAAAAATATTTAACCTGGGGGTGAGACTATAAATAATGATATATTGGTTTTAATGGAAGGAATAGATAAAAGATTTCCTGGTGTTCAAGCATTAAAAGATGCAAGTTTTGAATTAAAGAGAGGAGAAGTACATGCATTAGTAGGAGAAAACGGTGCGGGAAAATCTACCCTAATGAAAATTTTAACAGGAGTTTATAGGAAAGATAAGGGAAGAATTTTTTATAAAGGAAAAGAAGTAGAAATATTGAATCCGAGAATGGCCCAAGAGATGGGAATAAGTATCGTCTTCCAAGAATTAAACCTAATGCCTCACCTCACTGTTGCTCAGAATGTATTTATTGGAAGAGAACCTAGAAAGAAAAACCTTCCTATATTCATAGATGAAGAAGAGATGAATAGAAAAACAAAAGAACTATTTGATATGCTTCACATGAAAATAGATCCCAAAACTAAAGTCGCCACCCTTACGGTAGGTAAACAACAAATGGTTGAAATAGCTAAAGCTTTATCCTTCAATTCAGAAGTACTAATATTTGATGAACCAACTGCTGCTTTGAGCGAAGCTGAAACTGAAGAACTTTTTAATATAATAAAAAAGCTTAAAAATCAGGGGATTGGTATAATCTATATTTCCCATCGATTAGAAGAACTTAAAGAAATTGCAGATAGAGTGACAGTAATGAGAGATGGAGAATACGTTGGAACAGTAAATATGAATGGAACTCCTATAGAAAAGATTATAAGTATGATGGTGGGTAGAGAGATTTATGAAACATTAAGGGAGAAAGAAGTAGAAGATAACGCAGAAATTGTTTTAGAAGTAAAAAATTTAAATAGGGGAAAAGAAATTAGAAATGTAAGTTTTAAATTAAGAAAAGGAGAGATTTTAGGATTTGCCGGATTAATAGGAGCAGGAAGAACAGAAGTGGCCAGAGTAATCTTTGGAGCAGATCCTATTGCTTCTGGAGAAATTTATATTAAAGGAAAAAGAGTTTCTATCAAGACCCCTGCCAATGCTATTAGATATGGAATTGCTTATCTTTCAGAGGATAGGAAAAGAGATGGATTGATGTTAAATTTAGATGTTTTAACAAATTTAATTCTCCCATCCGTAAAGGAATTTCTAAAATCATTAGGTTTTGTTGACGAAAAGAAAGCAGAAAAAAAGGGCAAAGAATATATAGAGAGGTTAAAAATTCGAACCCCATCCCTTAAACAGAAAGTTAAGAATCTTTCTGGAGGAAATCAGCAAAAGGTAATTTTAGCAAAGTGGCTTTTAAGAAATTGTGATATTTTGATCTTTGATGAGCCAACTCGAGGAATCGATGTGGGAACTAAAAACGAAATTTATAAATTACTAAATGAATTAATAAAAGAAGGAAAATCTATAATAATGATTTCTTCTGAACTTCCCGAAATATTGAGAATGAGTCATAGAATCATAGTTATGTGTGGGGGAAGAATTACTGCAGAGATTGATGGAAAAAAGGCAACAGAAGAACTCATCATGAAATATGCAACAATGTATGAAAACTAAAGGAGGTATATTCTATGATTAATAATATTAAACTTATAAGAAGAGAAGGCTTAAGACAAATATTAATGTTTGCAAGCCTCTTTCTTCTCTTTCTTTTTTTCTCTTTAGCATCACCTAACTTTTTTACCTTTGAAAATGTTATCGCCATTATTCTTGCCACTTGTGTAAACGGAATGTTAGCTCTGGGAGTGACTTTTGTAATAATTAGTGGAGGAATAGATCTTTCTATAGGAACTGTTATGACTATTTCTGCTGTGATGAGTGGGGTCTTTATAACTTTTTGGAAAATGCCTGTTTTTACTGGAGTTTTAGGAGGAATTATAACAGGCATGATATGTGGCTTATTTAATGGCACTGTTATATCTAAAATGAAATTACCTCCTTTTATAGCAACTCTTGGAATGATGATGATAGCTAAAGGATTAGCTCTTGTAATCTCAGGATGTAAACCCATATATTATACTGATGCTCCTACTTTTAATGAAATATCTATGGGTTCATTAATTAATAAGATCATTCCTAATACAGATATCCCTAATGCCATATTAATATTTATTACTTTCATAATAATTGCACATATTATTCTTAATTTTTATTCTCATTCTCTCTCTTTCTCTTCTTGCAGCTGAGAGACCATATATTCCAATGATATCCAAGGGATTCCAACATCAATTCTGGCAAGCAGTAAAAAGTGGTGCTGAAAAAGCTGCGAAAGATCTAAATGTAAACATTACCTTTGAAGGGCCAGAATCTGAAGCTATGGTAGATAAACAAATTGAAATGCTTCAAGCAGCAATTGCCAAGAAGCCAGCAGCCATCTGTATTGCCGCCTTAGATAGTAAAGCAGTAATTCCATTATTAGAAAAGGCACATAGCATGGGTATTCCGATAATAAGATTTGACTCTGGTGTAGATAGTGATATCCCAGTAACTACTGTAGCAACAGATAATATTAAGGCTGCAGGATATGCTGCAGATATGATAGCTAAATTAATTAAAGAAGAAGGAGAAGTAGCGTTAGTAGTTCACGACCAAACAAGTAGAACAGGTATTGATAGAAGAGATGGATTTGTAAATCGTATTAAAGAAAAGTATCCAAAAATAAAGATTGTTTCTATTCAATATGGGGGAGGAGATCACTTAAAATCTACAGATCTTACCAAGGCAATAATCCAAGCTTATCCTAAATTAAAGGGAATATTTGGGGCTAACGAAGGTTCTGCTATTGGAGTAATAAATGCAGTAAGAGAGATGAAAAAAGTGGGGAAAATAGTGGTAGTAGGATACGATTCTGGTAAGCAACAAATAGATGCTATAAAATCTGGTATTATGGCAGGTGCTATTACTCAAAATCCTGTGGGAATGGGATATATGGCTGTTGAGGCTGCAGTTAAAGTTTTAAAGGGAGAAAAATTACCTAAATTTATTGATAGTGGATTCTACTGGTATGATAAAACAAATATAGATGATCCCAAGATTAAACCTTGTTTGTACGAGTAATTATTAACTAAAGGGGGCTCCTAAGGGAGCCCCTATTTTTTATATATTAAAATATTATTCCCCATAAAGCATTACCTAGATGAGAAAAAGAGCTAAGAAATTAGGAAATGACAAATATATTTCCTAATTTATCAAAATTATTGATGGGAGGTTTATAGATGAAGATTAAAATTAAGTATCCTACTCCTGAAAATTTTGCAAAATTTGGGACTCTTGTTGTTCCTCCTTTTAAGAATCCACCTTCAGTTTCCTCAGAAAATTTTAACTACTATCATGATGTTGCTGATATTTCTTCTCTTGGAAAAGAAGGATGTGTAGGTTATTTAGAGGTGAAAAGAGATTTTAATAGAAGATTTGTTCTTGAAAAGATAGAAAGGCATAAAAATACTTTGGAAGCGTTTATCCCTATTTCGGGGGTTGGTTTTATCTGCCTTACCCCACCCACTCCAAATAGCTCCTCTCCTGATTTAGATTCTATAGAAGCCTTTTGGATTGATGGAAGTTCCTCCTTCTTTCTTAACGAGGGAGTATGGCATTGGCTCCCTTTTCCTATAACTTCTGAATTAAGATTTATATTACTTTTAAAAAAATCTACAGTGGAAAAGGATATTGAGATTATAAATTTATCTGAGGAAATAATAATAAGTTTATAAAAAAAATAAGGGGCCTCTTAGGGCCCTTTTTGATTAATATAATTTAATAAGAGAAAATAGCTCTTCTGAAAGGCTTGATATAAGGAGGATAAAATGAGAACCTTAGAAGGGATTATTGTTGCTCATACTACCCCATTTAAAGAAGATGAAAGTATTGATTTTGATTTATTGAGAAAATATTTAAACTTCATAATTAACAAGAAAGTTCATGGAATATTTGTTTGTGGATCTACTGCTGAGGGTTTAATATTATCCATAGAGGAGAGAAAAAAGATTTTAGAGACTATCTTAGATGAAAATAAAGGCAGATTAACAGTAGTGGCTCATTGTGGTACTTCAAATCTCAGAGATACTATGGAATTAGTGGAACATGCTAAAAAGGTAGGAGCAGATGGGGTGGGAATAGTAGCTCCTTTTTATTATACATATAGGGAAAGGGAATTATATGAATACTATGCGGTCATCGCAAAAGAATTTAAGGATTTTCCTATATATCTTTATAATATACCTTCTTGTGCAAAAAATGAATTATCGGTATCTTTAGTTTCTAAACTCTCCTATGATTTTGAAAATATTTTAGGTATAAAGGATAGTAGTGGAAATTTTTCTACAATTATGGGATATATCCAAAATACAAGAAAAGATTTTATTGTAATTGTAGGATATGATAGGGCTTTTTTCCCAACCCTTATTATGGGAGGAAAAGGAACTGTTACAGGGCCGGGGGGTGTATTTCCAGAGCTTTTTGTCAAGATATATGAAGCTTTTCAGGAAGGAAATTATGATCTTTGTAGAGATCTCCAATTAAAGCAGAGTAAATTATCTTTAGCTTTAGGAGATGGAGGAAATTTACCTTTATTGAAAAAGGCTTTGGAGTTTAGGGGAATAGGGAAGGGATTTATGAGGAGACCCTTTTTACCTTTATCCGAAGAAGAAAGTAGAGAATTAAAGAAGAATTTAGATAAGGTCCTTGAGGAAATAGGATTAAATTATTGATATATTTAAAGTTATTGGTAAGTAAATTCTTTAGTTTTTTATGATATAATAGATTAAAAAATTATTAAGGGGTATATACAAATGAATGTTGGGAAGTCTGATGCTATTTTGAGATTAATTATAGGGCTTATTCTTCCTCATTTTACAAAATGGGGTATATTATCTGGAGAAGTATGGATAATTGTTCTACATATAATAGGAGTGATCTTGGTTTTTACTGCTGTACTGAGATATTGTTTATTATATAAATTATTGAATATATCCACATATAAAGAAGGAAAATAATTAATCTTAGATTTTCTCTATAATTTTACTGGATAGATAGTTTTCATTATAATCTCTTTCAAAAAGAGTATAAAACTTTTAATTGGGGGAAAAATATGAATCCTCAATTAAAATATGAAATTGATCCTCAAAAAGAATTAACTTTTAGTATTTACAACTACAATTACGCTT
This sequence comes from uncultured bacterium, assembly GCA_938034905.1. GTDB lineage: Bacteria > Dictyoglomota > Dictyoglomia > Dictyoglomales > Dictyoglomaceae > NZ13-RE01. Next base: position 13,595 of record CALHLF010000037.1, read on the forward strand.
TTCCTTTCTCAAGTTTTCTTCCAGGAATATCGGGAATTCTTGGAATACCCATGTGGTGCTTCTACGTAAACCGAGGGCAATGTATTGCGAGTTTTGGGTTTGAAAGTAAAGATGGGGCAATTCTCGAATTTTATCCTGCCAATAAAGCCTATAGACTTACCCCTATTTACGGATTTAGAACCTTTATAAAAATAGATGGAAGAATCTATGAACCTTTCTCTGAAAGATACCAAGATTTTGAAAGAGAAAATAAAATGAGCATCACCCCTTACGATCTTACCCTATTTGAAGTAAACAAAACTTTAAATCTTTCTTTACAAGTAAATTATTTTACTTTACCCTCTGAACCTATAGGTGCCTTAATACGTATATTGAGTATAAAAAATGAGGGAGAGAAAATTATAAACCTTGAAATTATTGATGGAGTTCCCCAAATTCTTCCTTACGGATTAACTAACGAAGTAATGAAAAATATGTCAAGAACTATAGAGGCTTGGTACAGGGTAGATAACTTAGAAGAAAACATACCATACTACAGACTTTCATCTTCCTTCCAGGATGTAACAGAGGTAAAACCTATAGAAGAGGGATATTTTTATTTTGCCTTCTCAGAAGATGAGAAGATTCTTCCTATAATAGTAGATTCTGATCTCTTATTCTTCCCTGTGAGCGATTTTAGTTATCCCAAGGCCTTTGCAGATAAAAGCTTCAAATTATCTCCTCCAACTTATTGGGGTAATAGAACTCCCTCAGCCTTTTCCTACGCCTTCCTAACCTTAAATCCTAAAGAGGAAAAAACTATTACCTCTCTCTTAGGAAAAGCTAATTCTCTTTATCAATTAAAAGATCTTTCTAAAAAATATATGAACAATGATTTTATAAAAAGAAAGGCTGAGGAAAATAAAAAATTAATAAGGGAGATTATGGACTATTCTTTTGTACATACCTCTTCAAAGGAATTTAACTCCTATACAAGACAAAGCTTCTTAGACAATATTTTGAGGGGAGGCTTTCCTATAACTTTAAAGTATAAAGATAAAAAAGATGTAATTTATCTTTTTTCGAGGAAACATGGTGATTTAGAAAGGGACTATAACTTCTTCAGACTTGAGGCAAACTACTTTTCTCAAGGAAATGCTAATTTTCGTGATATAAATCAAAATAGAAGAAACGATTTATATTTTAATCCAGACATAGGATACTTTAACATTTTATACTTTATGAATCTTATTCAACTAGATGGATATAATCCCTTGGTAGTTAAAGGGGTTAAATATGTCTTTAGAGGAAAAACTGATGAATTAAGAGAATGGATAGAAGATAAGCTAACAGAAAAATTAGAAGAGGTCCTTTATAAACCCTTTATACCCTATGATGTTATAAAATTTTTAGAAAAATACAATATCCAACTCAAAAAAGGAGATCTAATAGAATTCATCTCTTTTCTCCTTATCAATAGTCAAAAAATTGAGGATGCAGAATTTGGTGAGGGATACTGGATAGATCATTGGTTTTATAATCTTGATCTAATAGAGACTTTTGAATCTCTATTTCCTGACAAAATGGAAGATCTTCTGTTAGAAAATAAAATATTCACCTATTATGATAATTATGAGATGGTTCTTCCAAGAAAAGAAAGATATGTATTAACAGAAAAAGGGGTAAGACAATATAGATCTTTAGTAAGAGATGAAGAAAAGCTAAAACTTATTAGATCAAGAGCTTTGGAACCTAATAAAATAAGAAAAAATTATGGCAAGGGAGAAATCTATTATACAACCCTCCTTTCAAAACTTTTCACTTTATGCTTAGTAAAATATTCCACTTTAGATCCCGATAATATTGGAATAGAGATGGAAGCAGGAAGACCTGGATGGAACGATGCATTAAACGGTCTTCCGGGAATTTTCGGTTCAGCAGTGAACGAGACCTTTGAGTTGAAGAGATTAATCCTTTTAATAAAAGATTGGATTAAAAAATACAATCTCTACGATAAAGAAATCAAAATACCCATTGAAGTTTATAATCTTTTATACTCTCTTCTTGATATAACTCGTAAAAATCTTGAAGGGAAAATATCAAATTTTGAATTTTGGGATAAAGCCTCTGAAGCAAGGGAAGTTTATAGAGAGAAGATAAGATTTGGAATAGATGGAGAGGAAATTCTAATTAAATTAGAAGACCTTGACTATCAATTGGATCTATTTTTAGAAAAGATAGAAAAAGGTCTGAAAAATGCCTATGATGAAAAAACAGGAATATATCATACATATTTTTATTACGAACTAACTGAATTTGAAGAAATTGAAGAGGAAGGGAAAAAGATAATAAAGCCAAAAAAGTTTGAAAGAAGATTGTTACCACCTTTTTTAGAAGGACAAGTTCACTTTTTAAAATCGGAGAGGGATAAAGAAAGAAAATTAAAAATTATAGAAAAAGTAAAGTCAAGCCCTCTATATGATAAAAAACTTGGAATGTATAAGGTAAACGGATCTCTTGAAAAAGCACCCTTTGAGATTGGAAGAATAAAGGCCTTTCTTCCAGGATGGTTGGAAAATGAGAGTATATTTCTACATTTGGAATATAAATACCTTCTTGAAGTTTTAAAGACAGATCCGAAAATATTCTTTGACGAAATAAAAGTTTGCCTTGTACCCTTTATGAATCCAGAAGTTTATAAAAGAAGCATATTCGAGAATGTATCCTTTATAGTAAGTAGTGCCAATCCAGATCCCAATATTCATGGGGCAGGATTTTATGCAAGACTTTCAGGAAGTACCGCAGAATTTTGTAATATGCTGATTTTAATGTCCTTTGGAAAAAATCCCTTCTCCTTGGATAGCAGTGGAAAACTAATTTTCAAACTGGAGCCTTTATTACCCTCTTTTCTCTTTACAAAAGAAAAAGAAGAGGTGGAATATTACAAAAATGGAAAAATTTTAAAGCTCTTTATTCCGGAAAATACCTATGTGATAAATTTCTTAGGAAATACCCTTATTTATTATTTAAATCCTAAAAGATTAAATACCTTTGGAGAAAATAGTGCTAAAGTTAAAAGTTATACCTTATACGAAAAAGAAGATAAAAAGGAAATTATAGAAGAAAATATGGTGTCAGAACCCTATTCAAAGTATATAAGGGAAGGAAGATATTATAAAATTGAAGTACTTTTAGAATAACAAATTATCTTGAATAATAAGTCAGAGCATAACTATAAGTAGGATTTTCTGATTTATAGTAAATATTATTGTAATTATTACTTAGTTCAACCCAATCCCATATATCATCCCAATCTGTATAATAGTCTTGCCATTGAATAACATTATAAGGCTTATTATTATAGGGACATATTAAAGTTTCTGAAAAATAAATAGGATTGTAGAAAAGATAGGTAGTAAAACTCCAAGCATCTTGTGGATAAGATCTATTTTTTAAATAATACACCTCTAAGGCTTCTTTTACCATCTTCATATTCTGAATTTGCACATTTCTTTTTGCTTCTTTTATCACCTCAAAATAAACAGGCAGAGCAATAGCAACAATTACTCCTATTATAAGAATCACAGTTAGAAGTTCTAAAATAGTAAATCCTTCTTTTCTATTTAGAATCCTATCTCTGAATTTCTCCATAAATAATATTACTTGTACTATAATAGCTAAAACTTAAAAGCAAACCTGTATTAGGATCATACTCGAATTGGCCTATAGGTTGACCTGATAAGGATAAAGTTACTAATATTCCTCCTCTTTGACCATATCCTGCAGTGTTTATAGAAAAACCAATTTGAGGAATAGATATTATAGGATTCATTTTTAAAAGAGATGGGTTTATATAGAAAGGCCCAAAATAAGTATCTCCTAATACTTTTGAGGTAAAGGTTCCATAGTTTAAGTTAGAAATTGCCTCATAATTTGTAATTTTATTTTCCGCACCTATAAATTTATAACTGACTGTTCCTAGAGGAGAAATTATTCCCATTATCACATAACTCAATAAATAAGATACATTTCCTTTAGAAATTTCAGGAAGTTTTAGTCCTTGAGGTAAAGACACTTTAAAAAGGCCAACTAAAACCTTATTTCCTGCCTCTCCTCCTTTGGGATTTTTACGAGTGAGGGTAGATTTCTGAATTATCCCTTCAGCAGTAAATTGATCCATAGTAGTAGTTATCTCATCTTGAGTTCTAGTGGTAATTGCAAGATAATAAAGATTTCCTCCTATAGGTCCTCCCTCTACAGTTATTCCATATTGGGCATATAAAGCTCTATCCCTTAATGTTTCTTCTAGCACCTTAGGGTGTAGATAGAAACCTGAACCTACAGTATTTAGTAATTGGAATTTGGAATCTAAGGTCCATTCGCCTCTTAAACTTGATAGAAGAGTGTATATAAGACCATATACCCTATTTTCTTGAATACTCGTTACTATATAAATGGAATAACCAAATAAAGAGGCCGCAGAGCTTTCTGATCCTATCCCAACACGACCTCCTACCTCTACTTTATATACTAAACATACCCCCTCCTTCACCCAAGAGGGAATAGGCATAAGTGCTTCTTTTTTAGAAAGATCTGAAGAAGCTTGGGGGAAGGAAAAATTAGTAAAAAGGATTAAGATTAATATTAGGAGAAAAGTTATTCTTCTCACTAATATCCCTCCTTATTTAATATGTAAATTATTATAATTTATTTTTAAAGAAAAGACAAGAAAATTTTGGGGCTGACTAGTAATCACTTTTTGCCCCATTCCAATATGAGAACTATTCTTCTTTTCTTGCTTATCCTCATCTTTTCCCATAAATATTGTTAACCATATATTTTCTTCCCATCTCTAAACATCTCTTCTATCTTCATCCTTTCCCTATAAATTTCCCAATTTATCTTATCTTTTGGTAAGTTTGTAACATATGCGTAAAGATCTTCCTCTTAAGCCTTATGATAAAATTTATTAATAGAGGATATGTGAATTCTCTATCAAATATGAAGATAATTCCCTAATAAAATCCCATTTATGGACATGGAAGAAACGATAGAATCTATTAACTAAGGCTTGAATAGAAGAATAGTAAAGGTTTTTGAGAAACTTAAATCTAAAA
>CALHLF010000038.1 GCA_938034905.1 uncultured bacterium
CTTGCCTTTTCTAAGGAATAAAAATAACTTCCCACCCCTACCCCCATAAGAATTGCTAAAATTACAAAGGTAACAAGGATTTCAACAATCGTAAACCCATCTTTCAATTTTTATCCCCTCATAAATTATAGTTAATAAAAAGGGCAAGCAAAAAGCTTGCCCTTTATTTTACTAAAAGAAAGATAGGAAATCAACTACTTATTGGAAAGCTCAAGGATCGACTTGGTATTTGTTCTATTATAGCCTCTAATAGTGTAAGAATTTTCTACAGGATTATATAGATAGACAATTGCATATTGTTGATCAGTGCCAGGGTTTGTATTAAGTGTTGGTGCAGTTGGAGGGTTTCCAGAAGCTTGAAGAAGATTTGTACCAATCGAATAAGCAGCATTTGTTGCAGGACTATTTGGAAATTGATTGCCAGGAAGATGGGGAAGTATACCCCTAAGATCGTCTGTATATGTTCCACTATGCTCTGTTGCATACATCTCAAGAGCTGTTTGGATTGTCTTCATAGCACTTCTTACTGCGGACTCCCTTGCCCTTTCTGTTGCTCCCATAAAGTTAGGAAGAGCAACAGCAGCCAAAATTGCAATAATTACAATAACAACCATCAATTCAATAAGAGTAAATCCCTTTTCTCTCATCCTTTACACCTCCTTTCTATTTTTTATTATACCCCATTTTAATAAAAATTATTCCAAAAGAAAAGTGATTTTTATCACAAATTTAAAAGATTTCCTTTGTCAAGATTTCTTTCAATTTTTTAAGGGCTTTTTTTAATAATTTTGATACTTGTCCTTGGGAAATTTTTAGGGTCTTGGCAATCTCTGATTGGGTTAGATCATAATAGAAAATATAATAAATAATCTTCCTTTGAATCTCTGGAAGAGAATTTATTGCTTGCTCTAAGGCAATTTTATCCTCAATGGGAAGTTGGAAGGACTTTAATCTTTCACTTTTCAATTTAGATAAATCTATTTCAATATCTTCCGCATCCAAGGTTAAAGAGTAAAGAGTATCCCTTGCTTTTAATAATTCCAAAACTCCCTCCTCTTTTATATTCATCCTTTTGGCAATCTCTTCTACCCTGGGAAATCTTTTTTCCTCCTCAAAAAATTCATATATAAATTTCTCCATATCATAAATTAATTTTTTAATAGTTCTTGATAGTCTTATTTTTGATACCTTATCCCTTAAATAGTGGCTAATTTCACCCCTTATAAAAAAAGAAGCATAGGTAGAAAATTCTCCCTTTTCAGCATCATAATTTTCGATTGCCTTAATAAGACCAATATACCCCTCTTGGACCAAATCTTCTATATGTTCCCCGTAATTTAAAAATTTTCTTGCCCAATAATAAACTAAATTACTATTTCTTTCTATTATTTCTTCTAAAATCTTTGGATTCTTTGTCTTTTTATATTCTTCTAAAAGGTCTAAATTACTATTAATCATTTTATATATTGGAACATGGTAAATATGGGAAGATAAAGGGAGATAAGAATTCCTCCAGCAAGTCCCCCAATTAAAACTAACATTAAGGGTTCGATAAGAGAGGTTAAGCTCTCTATGGAATTTGCCAATTCCCTTTCATAAAAATCTCCAATTTTATTCAACATTAATTCTAAGTTTCCAGACTCTTCTCCAACGGAGATCATATGAACCACCATTGGAGGAAAAATCTTACTATCTCTTAAAGGGGGAGCAATTCTTTCTCCTTCTCTTATTCTTGTACCTGCCTCCATTATTGCCTTTGAAAATACGCTGTTTCCCACAGTTTGAGATACCAATTCCAGAGCCTGAAGGATAGGAACACCAGTTTTTATCTGGGTTGCAAAAACCCTTGAGAAATTTACAATGGCACTTTTCATTACAAGGGGCCCTATTAAGGGAGCTTTTAGAAGATAAGCATCTATTCTTTCCTTAATCTTTGGGTTTTTTATAGCCTTAAATCCTCCCAAAATTAAACCAAAAAATGCAACTGCAACTATTAAAAAATTTCGTCTTAGAATTATGCTAATTTTTAAAATAATAGCAGTGGGAAGGGGTAATGGGGCTCCTAAGCTTTCAAACATATTTGCAAAGGTGGGAACTAAAAATATTAAAAGTCCAGCAGTAACTAAAATTGCAAAAATTAAGATTGCTACAGGATAAGTCATTGCAGATTTTATTTTTCCCCTTAGCTCCTGTTGCTTTTCAAGGGTTGTTGCCAATCTTTCTAAGGTCTCATCTAAGGTTCCTGAGGCTTCTGCTGCCTTCACCATATTTGTATAAAGTCTTGAGAAAACAGATGGAAATTTAGAAAGAGCTTCGGAAAGAGACATTCCTTCATCTACACTTCTTTGAACCTCCTGAACTATTGTTCTTAATGCCTTACTTTCCGTTTGCTCCGAAAGAATTCTTAAAGAAGTAGCCATAGATAAGCCAGAATTTATCATAGTAGCAAATTGTCTTGTAAATATGGTGAGATCATTGAGTTTTACTTTTTTCGGTTTTCCCTCTCCTCCAAGGGACAAGGAAAGAAAGCTTTTTTTCTTTTTTTCCTCAATCTTTATGGGCAAAAGACCCATTCCCCTTAAACGATTTGCTACATCCCTTATATTTTCTGCTTCCATCTCCCCCTTTACCAATTCTCCCCTTATATTCCTTGCATTATATTCAAAGGATTTAGCCAATTAGATCACCTCCTTGCCTCACCCCACAAAAGCCTAAGAAGTTCATCTTTATTAACAGCCCTTTGAAGAGCAACCTCTTCAGTTATAAGATTTCTTCTAACTAAGTCTACCAATGACTGATCCATTGTTTGCATTCCCAATTTCCCACTTGTTTGAATAACATTATAAATTTGAGGAGTTTTTGCCTCTCTAATTAAACTTCTTACTGCAGGAACAGCTATTAACACCTCAACTGCAGGAATCCTTCTTCCTCCATCCTTTGTAGGAAGTAGTTGTTGAGATATTACTCCTTGAAGGACTCCAGAAAGCTGAATTCTAATTTGCTGTTGTTGATGAGCTGGAAACTGATCCACAATTCTCTCGATACTTTGAACTGCATCAACAGTATGTAATGTTGCCATAACTAAGTGCCCTGTTTCTGCTGCAGTAAGGGCAATAGAGGTTGTTTCTAAATCTCTCATCTCACCCACTAAAATCACGTCAGGATCCTCTCTTAATGCAGATCTTAAAGCATTAGCAAAGGAATAAGTATCTGTCCCTACTTCTCTTTGATTAACTATGGATTTTTTATGGGTATGAAGATACTCTATAGGATCTTCTATGGTAATAATATGTTTACTAAAGTTTGTATTTATATAATCAATCATTGCTGCCAATGTTGTAGATTTTCCACTTCCTGTGGGACCTGTAACCAATATCAATCCCCGAGGGAGACTTGCCAATTCCTTAAGTACATTTACAGGAAGACCTAATTCCTGAAAGCTTGGAACCTGCCAAGGAATAAGTCTAAATACCGCTGCAACACTATTTCTCTGGAAGAAGGCATTTACCCTAAATCTCCCCTCCCCTTTTACCCCCACAGAGAAATCTAATTCTCTTTTCTCTTGAAACCTTTGCTTATTCTCCTCGGTAAGGAGACTAAATATTAATTCAATAGTATCCTGAGGAGTCAAAGAGGGATATTGAGTTTGGGGAATTAACTGACCCTTGATTCTAAAAACAGGAGGAATCCCTACTGTTATATGAACATCAGAAGCATTCTTTCTTATAGCTTCTTGTAAAATATCTATCATAGAAAGACCTGGCATAATTTTAACCTCCTTTCTAATCAGCAGCTGTTACCCTCATAACCTCTTCAACAGTAGTAATACCATTTAAAACCTTTAAGAGCCCATCTTCTCTTAATGTATACATACCCTTTTTTCTTGCGGTTTCTCGAATAGTTTCCTTGGATACCTTTTTTAGAATTAATTCCCTTATTTCATCATCAATCAGCATAATCTCATGAATTGCAGTTCTCCCTTTATATCCTCTATTATTACAAAAAGCACATCCTTTACCTTTATATAAAGTCATACTCTTAAGATCGACTTTATCTCTAAGATTCTCCTCTAAGATCTTCAATTCATCTGGATTTGGTTCATAAGGAATTTTACATTTTGGACAAATTCTTCTGACTAACCTTTGGGCCACAGCTCCCAATAAAGAAGAGGAAATTAAAAAAGGCTCTATACCCATATCAATAAGACGAGTTACTGCAGAAGGAGCATCATTCGTATGTAAAGTAGATAAAACTAAATGTCCTGTTAGTGCTGCCTGAATAGCAATTCTTGCTGTCTCTTCATCTCGGATCTCTCCCACAAGGATTACGTCAGGATCTTGACGAAGAATAGATCTTAATGCGTTAGCAAAAGTTAATCCTGCTTTTGGATTCACTTGAACCTGATGTATTCCTGGTAATTGATATTCCACAGGATCTTCCACAGTGATTATATTTATATCAGGAGAATTTATCATGTTAAGAGATGCATAAAGGGTTGTAGACTTTCCGCTTCCTGTAGGTCCTGTTACCAATATTATTCCATAGGGAGTTTTTAGCATCTTTACATACTTTTTGTAATTTTCTTCGCTAAATCCTAAACTTTCTAAAGATAATGATATTTCACTCCTTCCTAAAATACGAAGAACTGCCTTTTCTCCAAAAATTCCTGGAAGTGTAGATACTCGAAAATCATAAGTATTTCCTTTAATTATCATTTTTATACGGCCATCTTGAGGAACTCTTCTTTCAGCAATATCCATATCACTTATTATTTTTATACGTGAGATTATAGGAGCATGAAGTTTTTTAGGGAAATTGGCAACTTCATGTAATATACCGTCAATTCTAAACCTCACCCTAACTCCCTTTTCTGTGGGTTCTATATGAATATCACTAGCGCCTTGGCTTACCGCATCTAAAAGTAAACTATTAACCAATCTTGCTGTAGGACCAGTTTCTTCCTTTATTTCCTCTTCGAATACTTCTTGAGTTTGTTGCTCCTTTTCCTCTACTCTGATAAAATCTTCTATGATCTCCTTCATCTCATGAGTTGTCCATAATCTACTTATTGTATCTAAGAATTCGCTCTTAGGAACAACAACAGGCTCTACCTCAGCCTTTGCAATCATTTTTATATCATCTAAAGCCATAATATTTGCAGGATCAACCATGGCAACAACTATCCTATTATTCTCTTTATAAAGGGGAAGAATTAAATCCTGTTTTGCTTTAGAAAAATTAATTAATTTTGCTACTTCAGGATCAATTTTTATCTCCTTTAAAGATTTGAAGGGGAATCCCAATTGAATACTTAAAACTTGTGCCAGTTGATAATCATTGATAAATTTGAGTTCCAGAAGGGTCTCTCCAAGGGGTTTTGCTCTTTTATGGGACTCTTCTAAAGCAATATCCAATTGTTCTTTAGTTATAATTCCCTCTTCAATAAGAATTTCTCCCAATAATCTTCTTCTTGGAATTTTAGTAGCTCTTTTCTCCCTTACTGAAGTATCCCCTAAGGGAATACTATCCTTTACTGCTCCCACAATCTTCTCCATAATGAGTTTAGATTTACTAATATCTTCTTTCTTTTGCTCCTTCTCTATCTCTTTAATTATCTCCTCTATATTCCCTGTCTCTTCCTCTTTGAGCTCAATAATCCTTTCTTCAGTTTCCTCTTCAGTTTTTTGTTCCCAATTCACTATTTCCTCTATACTTTCTACTTCTTCTTCCTTTATCTCAATAATTTTTTCTTCCTCTAATATCTCTAAGTTTTTTATATCAAGCTCTTCTTGAGAAACATCAAAATCTATCTCTTCTTTTTCTTCTTTTGAGATGTCTTCACAGGGTATATCTAAAATATATGGAACCACCGAATAACCTGTTATAAGAGTAATATCATCTAAAGCTGCAGGTTTTACAGGAAGAGTAAACCCAACATGAAGAGTATTATTTTCAATTCTTAACGGTATAAATTTATAAAATTTGGTAAGAAATGAAGGAATAATTTTTAAGGCTTTGGGATCAGGTTCAGGTTTCTCAAGCTTTAAAACTTTCCAATTTAAAACCTCTGAGACAATCTTTACTAATTCGTAAGGCTTTAAAATATTTTGTTCCAATAAAATAGTTTGTATATCTTGATTAGAAATTTGAAGTAAATTTATAAGCTTACTATGAGTCTCTTCATTTAATATTTTTTTCTCTTTTAAAGAATTTAATATCTTTTCATCAAAGGGCTTTATCAATTTTTAAGCCTCCTCTACGAGCTCTCCCTTCTTTATCCAGAGTTTTATAAAGAAATTTTCCAATAATCTAACAGTCCATTTTTTTATCCATATCTCGTTTTTATTTAAAGGAGAAACCAAAATAGTATACATTCCCAATCTATTTCCTCCCCATACATCTGTTAATATTCTATCACCAATTACTAAAGTTGTCTCGGGAGAAGTTTTAAGAATATTTAAGGCTTTCTTAAAGGCTCTATTTCGAGGTTTTAAAGCACCACCAATAGCAGGTATATTTGTTATATTTGAATAATATTTAACTCTTCTAATAGACCAATTATTAGATATTATAATTATCTTAAATCCAATTTTTTTAATTTTTTCTAAAAAGTGCAAGGTTTTTGGATCTATATTGTTTTCATTCCAAGGGACAATAGTATTATCAAGATCAAAAATTATACCCCTAAATCCTTCATTGTATAATCTTTCAAAATCTATTTTAAAAATGGAATGAATATACCTTTTAGGTTTTAGTTCCTTCCACATATCTCATTTCTTTTCTTTTTGAATTTTTAAATGTTCATCATAGTTTCTTGTAAAATAATGGCTTCCATCCCCCTTTGAAACAAAAAACATATAATCTCCCTCTGGATATAATACCGCTTTTAAAGAAGAAATAGAAGGAGAAGAGATAGGAGTTGGGGGAAGACCATAGTAAATATAAGTATTATAAGGAGAATCTATTTTTAAATCTTCATAGGTTAGAATTGATTTTTCAAAATTAAAAATATACTCAACAGTTGCACAGGATTGTAACTTATAACCCCTTTTTAACCGGTTTATAAAAACTCCTGCAATTAGTGGTCTTTCTTCTTCAAGCTTTCCTTCTTTCTCAACAATTGAAGCTAAAATTACCCAGTCATTAAAGGATAAATTTCTATTTTTTAATATCTCTTTCCAATTTGGGATCTCCTTATTTATTTTTTTAAAAAAGGTATCAATCATAGTTAAAATTATATCTTCTTCACTTATATCCTTTGGGAAATAATAAGTCTCAGGAAAAAGATATCCCTCCAGAGAAGATGGAATTTCCTCTGGAAAATATTTTTCTATTTCCTTTAAACTCTTAGGATTTTTAGAGAGTTTTATAAATTTCTCCCTTGAAATTCCTAACTTAGATGACAGTATATATGAGATTTTCTCTAAACTTAATCCCTCGGGAATTGTAACTTTGATTTTTAGAGTTTCCCCTTGAATAAGCTTATTAAGTATTTGTAAAATATTTAAATGGGGTGAAAGTTCGTAATAACCAAACTTTAGTTTTTTTTCCACCCCAAGTAATTTACACCAAATCCAAAAGGCAAATTCAGAAAGAATCAATCCCTTTTCTTTAAGAAGATATCCAACTTCTAAAGCAGAACTTCCCTTTGGAATATAAAATTCTATTTTTTCTTCTTTCTTAAAATCCTTAGGAATTAAGCTAATTGCAAAGAAAAGAAAAAATAATAAAAGAAAAAAACTTAGGATTAAGCTACTCTTCCTCAAAATCTTCTTCGTCCAAATCTTCTTCCCACTCTTCTTCCTCCAATGCCTCCACAACTTTTTCAAACTCGTCTTCGTCCTCAATTTCTTCAAGACCTTCAATATAAAATTCGCCATTTTCCTCGGAAAGTCTGCAACGAAATACATATATCTCTTCAGGATCATTGGAAGATTTTGGGGAAAGCAAGACATATGTTTTTTCGTCGACTTCCACAAAATCTCTAATAATGTACTCGTACTTTTGACCATTTTCATCTTCAAGGATCAAAATATCTTCTTCATGTTGATGCTCTGCCATAAATCACCTCATTTAAAAAAATTAAAGGGAATTAAAAGTGGTGCCGGAGGCCGGACTCGAACCGGCACGGGTATTGCTACCCTCTGGATTTTAAGTCCAGTGCGTCTGCCAATTCCGCCACTCCGGCAAGAACTTTTAATCCTCTTTTCGAAGGAAAGTTTATCATAACTTTCAAGTTTAGTAAAGAGAAATTTAAAACTTGTTTTAATACTAAGTTTCCTGTATAATATTTTGAAAGATTATTAGGCGGTGTAGCTCAGCGGTTAGAGCACACGGTTCATAACCGTGGTGTCCAGGGTTCGAATCCCTGCACCGCCACCATAAAAGTGAAAAATAAAGAGATTTTAGATCCTTTAGAATATAGAGTTTTAGATTTTATAAATAAAGAGTCTCTTTTAGAGCCCTCAGATTCCATCCTTATAGGAATTTCAGGAGGTTGTGATTCCTTTGCTCTTTCTCAAATACTTTTTAATCTTTCTCATATTTTTAATTGGAGACTTTTTTTAGCTTATGTGGAACATTTTGTAAGAAGGGATACTTTCATAGAAAAGGACCTTATCAAAAGATTTGCAGAAGAAAGAAATTTACCTTATTATTTTTTAGATATATCTAAAAGATCTTTAAAGGAGACAGAATTGAGAGAAGAAAGGTACAAACTATTAGAAACATTAGCAGAAGAAAAAGAAATAAATAAAATTGCTTTGGGTCATACCTTAGATGATCAAATAGAATCTATTATTATGAACTTTCTAAGGGGAATAGGACCTAAGGGTTTAATAGGCATTCCTGTAAAAAGGGGAAAAATAGTAAGACCATTACTTAATATTAAAAAGGAAGAGCTTAGAGAATATTGTAAGAGAAATAACATAGTTTATCACGAGGACTATACTAATTTTCTTCCCATTACTTTGAGGAATAAAATTCGTTGGCAATTAATTCCTTTCCTTCAAGAAATATCTGAACATTTTCCAGAAGGTCTATTGACTCAGAAAAAAATTGCTGAGGAAGAGGAAAAATTTTTAAGTAAAATTGCAGAAGATTATTTTAATAAAGAAGTAAAAAAAGGAGAAGACTACTTTGCAATAAACTCCTCTACATGGAAGGAATTAGCTTTTCCTATAAAACTTAGAGTTATTTTCCAAATATTTAATAATCTTAGTAAAAATCTTCCTTCCGAAACCCTTATGAAGATTATAACCCAGTTAGAAAAACCAAAGAAGGGATTTTTAGGGAAAATAGATTTTATTGAAATATACAACTTAAAGGATAAAATTTTGATACGTCCTCAAAAGGAATACCAAGAATATTTTTTAACATTGAAAATTCCAGGACAAGTAAAACTTCCTACAGGAGAAAGAATTATTGCGGAATTAATTGATAGGGAATCTGCCCAAAATATTGATTTTCAAAATTCCTTTCAAGTATATTTTGACTATGATAAAATAAAATTAGAGGAATTGATAATAAGGACTTGGAAGAAAGGAGATAGATTTAGGCCCTTTGGGCTTGGAGGAAAAAGTAAAAAATTGCAAGACTTTTTTGTAGACAAAAAAATTCCTCGCTTTAAGAGAAATTCTATACCTTTAATATTTGGAAAGGATGAGCTTCTTTGGATAGTAGGATTAGGAAGAAGTGATTTGGCAAGAATTGATGAAAATACAAAAAATATTCTGTCTATTAGAGTAGAAAAGGAGGTTTAAATTAAAATTGAAAAATGTTATGCAAAAATTAATTTTCTTAATTTTAATTATAATTTTAATATATACCTTTATAAATCCACCCTTAGATCTAAATAAAAGGGCCATTGAGATAAATTATTCTGAATTCTTAAGAAGTATTGAAAGAGATGAGATAGCAAAGGCCACTATTATTGATAGAAAAATTGAAGGGGTATTTAAAAATGGAACAAAATTCTCTGTAACAATTCCCCTTCAAGATTCAAAAATAATAGATAAATTAGTAGCCCACAATGTAGAAATAGATGTAAAACCCCAAGAGAGTACTCCTTTATGGTTAAATGTCCTTTTGGGATTTGGACCATATCTTTTCGTATTCTTCTTTATGTGGCTTCTACTTCGTCAGCTTCAAGGAGGTAATAATCAAGCCTTTTCCTTTGGAAGGAGTAGAGCACGTATTTTCTTAGATAATAAGCCGAAGGTTACCTTTGCAGATGTGGCAGGAGTTGAAGAAGCAAAGGAAGAATTAAAAGAAGTAGTAGAATTCCTTAGAAATCCTCAAAAGTTCCGCCAATTGGGAGCAAAAATTCCAAAGGGAATTCTTCTCGTAGGTCCTCCAGGAACTGGAAAAACTCTATTGGCAAGAGCAGTAGCTGGAGAAGCTAATGTTCCATTTCTTTCTATAAGTGGCTCTGAATTTGTAGAAATGTTTGTGGGAGTTGGAGCAGCAAGGGTAAGGGATCTTTTCAACCAAGCAAAAAGGCTATCTCCATCCATAGTTTTTATTGATGAATTGGATGCGGTGGGAAGACATAGGGGTGCGGGACTTGGTGGTGGACATGATGAGCGAGAGCAAACCTTAAACCAACTTTTAGTAGAAATGGATGGGTTTGATGAGAATACCAATGTTATAGTTCTTGCAGCTACTAATAGGCCCGATATATTGGACACTGCCCTTCTAAGACCTGGAAGATTTGATAGAAGAGTAGTTGTAGATAGACCAGACTTAGAAGGAAGAAAAAAGATCCTTGAGGTTCATATGAGGGGAAAACCTATTGCAAAGGATGTAAATATAGAAGTATTGGCAAAGGGAACTCCAGGATTTGTGGGTGCTGATTTAGCCAATTTAGTAAATGAGGCTGCAATTTTAGCTGCAAGAAGAAATAGAAAGGAAATTACTATGCAGGATTTTGAGGAAGCAATAGAAAAGGTTATTGCAGGACCAGAAAAGAAAAGTAGAATAATAAGAAGTAGTGAAAAGGAGATTGTAGCCTTTCATGAATTAGGACATGCCTTAGTAGGGAAATTACTTCCCAAGGCAAATCCAGTACATAAAGTAACAATAATTCCTCGAGGATTAGCCCTGGGATATACATTACAAATGCCAGAAGAGGATAGATATTTACTTACAAAGGAAGAATTAGAGGCGGAAATTTCAGTTTTATTAGGGGGAAGAGCCGCAGAAGAGTTAATATTTGGACAGCCTACTTCTGGCGCTGCTGATGATCTTAAAAGAGCAGTAGAAATTGCCAGAAAAATGATATGCGAGTTTGGTATGAGTAAAAGGCTGAAAAATTTATCCTTAGGAGATCAGCACTCTGAAGTGTTTTTGGGAAAGGATTTAATGCAAATTAGAAATTTCAGTGAAGATACAGCCAAAATAATTGATGAAGAGATAAAGGAAATTGTCGATACAGCATATAGTAGAGCATTAAATATTTTAAAAACCCATGAAAAGATCCTAAGAGAATTATCAAAGGTGCTAATAGAAAAAGAAACCTTGGAAGGTGAAGAAATTGATAGATATCTTAGGAATTTTGAGACTCAAGGTACTACATTAAAAAATTAAGAATTCTCTTTTATTTCTTTAGCTTTTTCTCTTAATTGCTGAATTCTCTGAAGAATCTGCCAATCTTTAGGATCAAAACTTCTAAATTTTTTAATCTCCTCCTCTGCTTCTTTTAATTTTCCTTGTTTTATAAAAACTTCAATAAGATTATCCCTTGCTGCAGTATTCCCAGAATCAAGTTCCAATACTTTTTTTAAGAGTATCTCGGCACCCTCTAAATCTTCAGAGAGATATTTTGTCCAAGCTAATCCTCTTAAATATTCAGGATTTTCAGGATTTAGTTCCAAAGCTTTAAAAAAGTTCTTTTTTGCCAGTTCAATATTACCTTCAGAAAGACAAGTAAATCCTAAGAGATAGTAATATAAAGAATTATCAGGCTCTAAATTAATAGTTTCTTCTATAAGTTCCTTCGCTTTGGTATATTCCTTAATCCATATATATAAATCTGCAAGGGTTATTCTTATCCATTGGGATAATTCGAAATCTTGAATTTCCTTTAAAAGCCACTCATATAGAGAAATAGCTTTTATAAGCTTACCTTGTAATTTATAATCATCTGCTAATCTTAAAATCTCCTCTATATTATCCACCATAAACTAAGTATAATACTGAAAAAGAAAAAAGAAAAGATTATAAATATGGGAGGAATTTTATGATTCTTACTGTTACTCTAAATCCAAGTTTAGACTTAACTTTATTTATACCTGAATTAAAAATAGGAAAAGTTCACAGATCCCAAGGAGAAATTTTAATTCCAGGGGGAAAGGGAATTAATATTTCACGAACCCTGAGAGTTTTTGATGAAGAAACCTTTGTCCTTGGAATATCTGGAGGATTAACAGGAAAAATATTAGAAAACGAATTGGAGAAGAGGGGAATTCCTTTTGATTTTATAAGAATAGATGGAGATACAAGATTTGCAGTGGGAATATTTGAAACACAAAATAAGAGGCCTACAACAGTTATAAATGGAAAGGGACCCCAAATATCATCGGATAAAATATACGAATTGAAGGAAAAATTTAAAGGATTGATCTCAAATTCTAAATTTTTAGTTCTTTCTGGAAGTATTCCACCGGGAGTTTCACAAGATATCTATTCAGATTTATTAAAAATTGCAGAGAAATATCCAGCTATAAAAGTATTAGATGCTCAAGGAACAGCACTAAAAATTGCTCTTGATAAAAAACCAGATATTATTAAACCGAATAAAGAAGAAGCAGAAGAAATATTAGGTTTCTCTATAGAAAATAAAATTGATTTAAAAAAGGCAGGATACTTCTTTAGAGAAAAAGGAATTAAATATTCCCTTATATCCTTAGGGGAAAAAGGTGCTTTTCTGGCCACAGAAAGGGAAATGTTTTTGGCAAGTTTGCCCCCTATAAAGGGATATAATTGGGGAGCTGGTGATGCCTTCCTTGCTGGATTTATTGTGGGAATAAAAAATAATGACCCCATATATGCCTTAAAACTTGCTTGTTCTACAGCATATGTAAAGATTCAAAAATTAGAGCTGGAAAAAAATGATACTTCACTAATTTTTAAACTTATTGATGAGGTAGATATACAAAAAATAGATTAAAAATCTTGACCTTTGAAAAGAATTATGTTAAGTTTTATGAAAAATTCCCGGAGGGATTTAAGATGGAGGAATTACTTTCTAAAAGAACAAGATATCCCACCTCAGATGCTATGTCAAAATTTGTTCTTGCTCAAGATCCTGAAGTAATTTCCTTTGCTGGTGGACTTCCTGATAATAACTTATTCCCTATTGAAGAAATTAAATTATGTCAAGAGGAAATGTTAGAGAAAGAAGGTAAGATTGTTTTTCAATATTCATCAAGTATTGGGGATATAAATCTTAGAGGTTGGATTGGAGAAGAGTTTTTTATTAAATGGGGAAAAAAAGTACCCGTTGAAAATATAATTATAACAGAAGGTTCGCAGCAGGCTTTAGATCTTATTGGAAAATTATTCTTAGATCCTGATGACTATGCTTTAATTGAATCTCCAGGATATTTAGGGACAATACAAGCATGGAGAATTTTTCAACCTAAATTAGTTGGAATCTCTCAAGATGAAAATGGTATAAACTTAGAAGAATTAGAAGAAATTATTAAAGAATTACCATCACCCCCAAAAGTTTTATATGTAGTTCCAGATTTTTCTAATCCTGCTGGAACATGTCTTCCCCTTGAAAGAAGAAAAAGATTAATAGAGATTGCAGAAAGATATAAATTTTATATAGTAGAGGATTTAGCTTACAGCCTTTTAGCCTATGATAAGGACACGTTGCCCCCTTTATTGACTCTAAAGGATTCTGAATATATTATTACCATTGGAAGCTTCTCAAAGATTTTATCTCCAGGATTAAGAACAGGGTTTATTATTGCCCCAAAGAAATTGATCAGACCCCTTAGATTGTTAAAAGAAGCTTCAGATCTTTGCTGTGGTACCTATGCTCAAAAGCTAATTTATTACTTTTGTAAAAATGGATTTTTAAAGAATCATTTAGAAAAATTGAGGAAAATATATAAGGAAAAAAGGGACAAATTAAGAGAAGCATTAGAAAACTATTTTCTTAATAAGGCAACTTGGAATAATCCGGAAGGAGGATTTTTTTTCTTCTTAGTCTTTCCTGAAGATATAAATTGTTACGATTTAGCAGAAAAGGCATTGGAAAATAAGACCAGCTTTGTTCCAGGGGAGGAGTTTTTTGTAAATGGAAAAGGGAAAAACACTGCAAGAATCTCCTTCTCTCAAATAAATCTTGAAGATATTTTTGAAGGTGTAAAAAGACTTCTTAGAGCTTGGGAAGATCTACAGAAATAATGATTTGGGATGTTGTAATAATTGGAGGAGGACCGGTTGGAAACTTTTCAGGTTATCTTTCTGCTTCTTTCGGTTTAAAGGTAGCTATATTGGAAGAGCATGGTAATATTGGAGAACCCATTCATTGCTTAGGAAAATTAAGTGTCCATGCCTTTAATGAATTTTCTCTTCCCACAAATTCTATTCTTTCTCCATTAAAAGGAGCATATTTCTTTTCTCCTTCAGGAAAAGAAATAAAATTGAAAAAGGAAAGGGAAGATTCATATATATTAGATAGAATAGAGTTTGATAAAAATTTAGGAGAGATGGCAGAAAAAAAGGGGGTAAGGATAATTTTTAATGCAAAGGCTTTTGATGTGAATCATTTTAAAGGATACAGTGAGATATATTTTAAAGAGAAGGAAAGAATAAATAAAATAAAAGCTAGATTAATCATAGATGCAGAAGGTGCCAAAAGACAGTTTCTAAGAAATTTAGGACTTTATCAAAGACCTTATTTAGTGGGACTCCAATATGAAATATCAGGAATTCCATTAAGGGATAGCGAATGTGTGGAGTTATATTTTGGCAAAAAATATTCCAAGGGATTTTTTGCCTGGGTTTCCCCCCTCAAGGATGATTTAACAAAAATTGGGGTTTCTGTTTTACCTCATAATAATCCTAAAATTTATTTGGAAAATTTAATCTTAAAAATCAAGGAAAGAACAAATCATTTTATTATAGAAAAGAAATACGGAGGAATTATCCCCATATATGGACCTTATGAGATGTTTATACCTCCCAATCTACTTATTGTAGGAGATGCTTGTGGATTTAATAAATCTACCACAGGGGGAGGAATCTATTTTGGACTTAAAGGGGCAAAAATAGCAGTAAATCAAATTTACAAATATCTTGAAACTGGAAATTTAAATTTCTTGAAAGCTTATCCTAAATTAATAAAAAACTCCTTTGGAAAAGAATTATTTTTTACTGGTTTAGTAAGAAGATTTTTAAATAAGCTTTCGGACGATAATTTAGAAGAAATATGGGATATTATCTTAGATAATTCATGGATAATTAAAAAATTGGAAGAAAAAGGCGATACAGCCTATCAAACTTCAATATTTTCTGTAATTCCTTCTTTAATCTCAAATCCCAAAAGTTTAAGATCTATAAAGTTTATTCCCCTTCTATTAAAATCTTTCTTCGAAAGTATATAAAAAAATAAGGGGCTCCCAAACTGGGAGCCCCTTTGAATCTTTTTGGATTAGAAGCCTACCGAAGTTGTTAGACTTACAGAAAGATCCTTTATTGGGTCAGTTGTAAGTGTTCCTAATGCCTTCTTTAATACCGTTAAGTTTACATTGACATTTGGAGCAAGGGTTAAATCTGCCCAAACTTTTCCTGCTGCAGTTGAATTTTCATAATGAGTAGTTGCAAGAGCCGATAATTTGAGATTTGGAGTAAATTTATAACTTCCCTCGATAGTTAATTTTGTTTTGTTTAGATTAGTAAGTTCTGTTAAATCTGGAATATCTGCTACTATTTTTAAGGAGTATGGATCAACAGCGTAAGAGAGTTCAGCATATCCTGAATATACATTAGTCTTCAGATCCGCCTGTAGCCATGTCTTATATGCAAAAGGAACAACAGCTCCTTCTACAGTTCCTTTAACTGTCACTGCAGGTGTTGTTGTTACATCAGAAACTGTAACTTCCCCTGTTACCTTTGCTTGAGGAGATACTGGATAGCTTGCAGATCCATAAAGGGTTAGCTTATTATCTTTATAAGTAGCCTTTAAAGTAGAACTTAATCCTTTTATTCCTACATCACTAAGGGATACTCCTCCTAATACATCAAAGGTTCCATCGTATACTGCTTCACCAAATAATTTAATTCCTTCTCCAACTACAGTATCTAAATCGACACCTACTAATGTACCATAAGCTACATTAGTTGCAGATCTTCCTATACTTCCAAAGATATTATAGTTAATATTACTCATACTACCATAAACCTTTACTGCAACCAAATCTTCCCCTGTTCCATCATAACTTCCATTAACTCCAATACTTGATTTTACTCCCTGGAATGGTAAGTCAGAAGATATTACTAATTTTGCAGTCTTTGATCCTACAAGACCATAAACATCCATTCCAAAGTTACCACTTGCAGTGTGATCGTAGATAAGAGCTAAATTCTTCATTCCAAATACTGCTTCAGAAACACTAACACTTAATTTATTAAGAGATGTTGATATAGAAGAAGTTATACCTTTTAGAGATATACTTGTAGATATCTTAACTCCATCTACAGGAGTAAAGGTAAGATTTAGTTTTGTAGAATCATCAACAGTTATATTCTTTGCAACTCCAAACTCTTTCCTTACAGTGGCAGAAATAGAACCACTTATTGTAAATTTGCCTATAGATTTTTCAAGACCAGCTACCCTCCCTTGAACTCCAGAAACTGCCTCTTCTATGGTAGAAACTTTCTCGCTCAAATCAGTGAGTCCCAATGCTAAATCATCAAGTAGAGAGTAAACATCATCAATTACAACCTCAAGAGTTTCTAATCTTTTACTTAATTCTTCTACCTCTACAGGAACCTCAACTACTTCTGGTCTTACCCCAGCCTCAAGTAAAGATACTCTATCTGATAGTTCTGCCACTTGATCTTGTAGACTTGCTATATCATCTTTCATTGTTGGTATTTCTTCCACAAGGATGGCATCCACATCTGATCTTAAGGCATCAATAGCATCAGTGTGTTCCTCTATTAAGAGTTTTAATTCTTCAACATCTGGAATTTCGATCTCTGCTAATTTTTCTTCTAATAGAGCAATTACTTCATCCATTGTAGGTCTATCAACAAGAAGAACCTCTATATCAGATACTCTTCCTTCGATATCTTCTACAAAACCTGCTAAATTATCTACAGTTTCACTCAATCCCTCAAGGGCATCTACCCTCTCGGAAAGGGAAATTAAATTAGAAGATAGATCATCAGTTACTGCTAATATATCTGAAATTCCAACCTCTAAATCTCCAACCCTCATATCTAAATCGGATACTACTGCCTCTACACCATCTAATCTCTCAGTAACTCCTGCTAACCCTTCTCCTACTAATGCCTCTACTTCCTCTAAACTTGCCTTCTCTGTTAATGCCACCTCTACCTCAACTAATCTGCTATCTAAATCTACTACTAATCCTTCTAAATCAGTTACTCTACTAATTAATTCCTCCATTACTTCTCTTGTTATTCTTTCGATTGTCTCTTCAAGTTTTACTTCTATCACTGCCCTAATTTGTTCTTCAGTAACCTCTATTTTTTCAATCTCTGCAATTTGAGTAGCAAGATCTGCGACTTGAGATTCTAAATCTCCTACACGTCCCTCTAACTCATCAACTCTCCCTGATACTTCCCCTACTAACGCCTCTACTTCCTCTAAGCTCGCCTTCTCTGTTAATGCTACCTCTACATCAGATAATCTGCTATCTAAATCTCCCACTAATCCTTCTAAATCACTTACTCTACCCTCTAACTCACTTATATCTGGTATCTCTATCTCTGCTATCTTCTCCTCTATTAACGCCTCTACTTCCTCTAAGCTCGCCTTCTCTCCCAAAACAGATTCTATATCTGCTACTCTTCCTGACAGTTCATCTAATGTTGCCATTAAATCGTCTACTCTACCACCTAAAAGAGTTAATTCTTCACTAAGTTCCTTTACTAAGGTTTTTAATTCTGCAATATCTTTTGCAGGAATAACAAGTTCTGCAAGTTTAAATTGTTGGATTAGTTTATATAACAAAACTGCTACTTGATATCTTGTAACATACATATCACCGCCAAAGGTATCAGGCCTAATTCCTACCATTATCCCTATGTCTGTGAGGTATTTTACTGCTTCTGCTGCCCAATGAGTGGGGGGAACATCTTTAAATTTGGTTTGTACCTGTGCATAGTTTAAAGAAAATAATCCTAAACAAAGAACTAAAATAAACAGAAAAATTTTTTTACTCATACTACCCTCCTTAATTAATAAAATTTTTTTAGAGAGAGTTCCCATTACCTTATAAGGTAATGAACTTCCTCTCTAAATCTCAGAGGGGAAAAAGTTCATCAACATTTTTAGAGTTTCTTTTTTTTATCACCTCCTTACTTAACAATTTTCAGCTTAATTCTATCACTAAAATCATAATTATGTCAAATTTTAAATTCTTTATCTTTATATCTTAATATCTCATGAAGACAAATTTAATTTGACTTTCTTCAAACCTT
>CALHLF010000039.1 GCA_938034905.1 uncultured bacterium
TATGGCAGGATCCCATCTAGTTCCCAAAATAAAGCCTAATCCAAAAGTTTGAATGGAAAGCCACGACCCGTTAATCAACTCGTAAACCATTAAGCCTAGAAGCAGAAGGATGCTGGAAGTTATAGATTGGTTAAAGAATACTCCTTATAGTTTTTTATTAGAAAATGAAGATTGGGATAAGGCTTTATGGGAGCATTTAAATAAGGAACTTCAAAATATAAGAAGAAGTATAAGGGATGAAATTTTTGAAAGTTTACTTCTCTGGGATTTTTATTTTTATAATTTGAAAGCCTCTATACATCAAATTAGTAAAGAAACTGATTGGGAAGTTTTATATCCTATAAATTTCCCTAAAAGATTCTATCAAGAATCTAAATTTATCTATCAAAAGGCTGTTAGAATTTGGGAAGAAACAAATGATGTTTTTGAGGTAGATTTGTTTTTGGACTTACAGAATATTTTGATTTCTGAAAGCTTTCTTGAAAATTTAGGAAATAGAAATCTCTATTCTTTCTTTAATTTTAAAAACAAATTACTACTTATCAAAATTATTTATAGAGGGATAAACTTAGGAAAGAAATGGGAAGAAATTGAAAAAGCAGGAATTTTACAGGTTAAGTATGGAATTGATTTTAAATATTTATATTCTTTATCAATAAATCAATGGCCTGAATTTTTTAGTGGAAAATATAGAGATTTTACAAGAGAGCTAATTGAAAGAAATGAGGATATAGATTTTCTAATTGAGAAATTTATCTTTGAATTTCTAAAGAGGAATTTTTCGAATTTAGTAAGTGGCCCTGAAGTTGTTTTATATTATTTTTATAATAAATACTTAGAGGGGAAAGAATTAATATCTATTTTGAAACTGAAGAGAAATAAAATTCCCTTTAATTTATGGGAGAAAGGATTTCTAAAGACAAATGTCTGAGGGAAGAATTGCAATTATAGGTTTTAAAGATTTAATAGAGATCTTTAAAATTTTTGGAGTGGAAACATTTAGTGTTAAGAATGATTTACAAGCCCTAGATGTTTTTAAAAATCTTTCTGAAAAGGAGTATAAACTTATAATAATTTTAGAAAGTGTTTCCCAAAAAATCTTAGAGCAAAAGACAAAAAAGAGAGTCCTTATTCTTCCTGATACTTTTTCCCATATTAATTTGGGAATGGAAATTATAAGAGAGAATATTGAAAAGGTATTAGGAGTAGATATTTTAGCAGAGGGAGAGGGATATTATGAAAGGAAAAATTATTAGGGTAGCAGGTCCCTTAGTTATAGCTAAAGGACTTACCAATGTTAAGATGTATGAAATGGTGAGGGTGGGGAATTTAGAACTTTTTGGTGAAATTATTGGATTGGATAAAGATACTGCAGCAATTCAAGTTTATGAAGAAACTCAAGGAATAGGCCCAGGAGAACCTGTATATCCTTTAGGAGAACCCTTAAGTGTAGAATTAGGTCCAGGTATTATTGGACAGATATATGATGGAATTCAAAGGCCTTTAACCCAATTAGCTATAAAAACTGGAGATTTTTTAAGTAGAGGTCTCTCTCTTCCCGCATTAGATAGAGAGAAAAAATGGGATTTTGAGGCAAGAGTTAAGAAGGGAGAATATGTAGAAGGAGGAGATATATTAGGAGTTGTTCCAGAAACTTCTGCATTAGAGCATAGAATTCTCTTACCTCCAAATCTTAAAGGAAAGATCTTAGATATTAAAAGTGGAAGTTTTACTGTAGAAGAAACAATAGGTATTCTTGAAGATGAAAAGGGAAATAGGGTTGAATTAAAATTAATGCATAAGTGGCCTGTAAGATATCAAAGACCTGTAAAAGAGAAAAGACCTCCAGTTATCCCTTTAATTACAGGGCAAAGGGTTTTAGATACCTTCTTCCCTTTGGTTAAAGGTGGAACTGCTTGTGTCCCTGGTCCCTTTGGAAGTGGTAAAACTATAATACAGCATCAATTGGCAAAATGGGCTGATACAGAAGTAGTGGTATATATTGGGTGTGGTGAAAGGGGAAATGAAATGACAGAAGTTCTAATAGAATTTCCAGAGCTTAAGGATCCAAGAACAGGAAAGCCTTTAATGGAAAGAACAGTATTAATAGCTAATACTTCTAATATGCCTGTTGCTGCAAGAGAAGCATCGGTATTTACAGGTATAACCATTGCAGAGTATTTTAGAGATATGGGTTATCATGTATCATTAATGGCTGATTCTACATCTCGTTGGGCAGAAGCAATGCGTGAGATCTCTGGAAGATTAGGAGAAATGCCAGGAGAAGAAGGTTATCCTGCTTATCTTGCATCACGAATCGCAAGCTTCTATGAGAGAGCAGGTTTAGTTTATTGTCTTGGAAGAGATAAAAGAATTGGCTCTATTAGCATTATTGGAGCAGTTTCTCCTCCAGGTGGAGACCTTTCGGATCCAGTAGTTCAAGCTACTTTAAGAGTAACTAAGGTATTTTGGGGATTAGATGCACGTCTTGCCTTTGCAAGACATTTTCCAGCTGTAGATTGGCTTATTAGTTATTCTCTTTATGTAGAGCCTGTTTCTGAATATTGGAGAGAAAACATTTCTGAGGATTTATATGAACTCAGACAGATTTCAATGGCTATTTTACAAAGGGAAGCAGAGCTCCAAGATATTGTAAGACTTGTAGGAATGGAAGCATTATCTCCTCATGATAGATTAATTTTAGAAGTAGCAAGATCTATTAGGGAGGATTTTTTGCATCAAAATGCTCTTCACGAAGTGGATACTTATACCTCTCCTAAAAAACAATATCTTATGTTAAGAAATATTATAAACTTCTATAGAAAGGCGAGTAAGGCTCTTGATTCAGGAGTTGATCTAGAAGCTATTTTAAAACTTCCAGAAAGGGAGAAAATTTCTCAGATGAAATATATTCCTGAAAAAGATATTCATAAATTAGAAGAACTTATTTATTTAATTGATAGAAAATTAGAGGAATTAAGGGAGGGAATAAAGCAATATGCCTAAGGAATATACATCTATTTCAAGAATAAGTGGACCCTTAGTCTTTGTAGAAAATGTTGAAAATGTTAAGTATGGTGAGTTGGTGGAAGTTAAGCTAAGTTCCGGAGAAATACGCCAAGGGCAAGTTCTTGAGGCTTACGAAGGAGCAGCCTTGATTCAGATGTTTACTAGTACTCAGGATCTCTCCCTTCAGGGAATGAGGGTTAAATTTTTGGGACATGTTTTAGAGATAAATCTTTCTCCGGCAATATTAGGAAGGACCTTTGATGGATTAGGAAGACCTCGAGATGGAGGTCCATCTATTATTCCTGAAAAAAAGAGAGATATAAATGGAAGCCCTATAAATCCATATTCTCGAGCATATCCTTCAGAATTCATTCAGACGGGTATTTCTGCTATTGATGGGATGAACACCTTAGTTAGGGGACAGAAATTACCTATATTTTCAGGTGCAGGTCTTCCCCATGCTACCTTAGCAGCTCAGATTGCAAGACAAGCAAGGCTATTGAATGAAGAAGAGAAGTTTGCAGTAGTTTTTGGAGCTCTTGGTATTACCTTTGAAGAGGCAAATTTTTTTATAGAGGAATTTAGAAAAACAGGAGCTTTAGAAAGGTCAGTATTATTCATAAATCTTGCCGATGATCCAGTAATTGAGAGAATTGCAACTCCAAGATTTGTTTTAAGTTGTGCAGAATATTTAGCCTTTGATTTGGATATGCATGTTTTAGTTATTATTTCTGACATGACCAATTATGCGGAAGCATTGAGAGAAATTTCTGCTGCAAGAAAGGAGATTCCAGGAAGAAGAGGATATCCAGGATATCTTTATACAGATCTTGCTACCTTATATGAAAGAGCAGGAAGAATTAAAGGAAGAAAAGGGTCTATAACATTAATTCCTATTCTTACCATGCCAGAAGATGATAGAACTCATCCTATACCTGATCTTACAGGATATATAACTGAAGGGCAGATTTTCTTAAGTAGAGAGCTCCATAGAAAGGGAATTTATCCTCCTATTGATGTTTTACAATCTCTTTCTCGACTTATGAGAGGAGGAATAGGTGAGGGAAGGACAAGAAAAGATCATGGAGATCTTTCAAACCAATTATATGCAGGATATTCTAGAGGTGTAGAAGCAAGGGAGTTGGCCGTTGTCTTAGGAGAATCTGCATTAACAGAGGAGGATATTCTGTTTTTAAGATTTGCCCAAGAATTTGAAGAGAAATTTATCAAACAAGGAGAGTATGAGAATAGAAGTATATTTGAGACCTTAGATTTGGGATGGAAATTATTACGAATGCTTCCAAAGAGCTCATTAAAGAGAATAAGACCGGAATATTTAGAAGAGTTCTGGGGGAGAGAATAGTATGCCATTAAAGGTAAATCCCAACAGGATGGAGTTGTTAAGATTAAAAAGAAGATTAGTTATAGCTCGAAGGGGACATAAGCTTCTTGAAGATAAATTGGAAGGTCTAATACAAAAATTTCTTGAGGAAGTAAAGAATTATAAAGAATTAAGAGAGGAGGTTTCAGAGAAATTTTTGTCCTTTTTATCTCTGGGATGTTTTACTTTTTTGAGAATACCCTCTTTTGTCTGGAAGGATTTAGTTTTAATAAATGAAGGAGAGACCCTTTTGAAAGAAAAAATTATAAAAGAAATGAATATATCTATTCCTATAGTAGAGATAGAATATACTTATTTTCCAAAATATAGTTTTCTTAGTACACCTTATTCTTTAGATTCTTTAGTCCTCCAATGGAAGGAACTTTTAGAAGGATTAATAAATTTGGTAAATAAAGAAAAGGAACTTTTATCTCTTTCTGAGGAAATCGAGAAGACTAAAAGAAGGGTAAATGCATTAGAATATAAACTTATCCCCCAATTGGAAGAGACAGTAAAATATATAACAACAAAATTAGAGGAATTAGAAAGAGGTAACTTTGTAAGACTTCTTAGATTAAAAGAAAGTTGATGCTGAATAAATTAGCATGGAAAGAAATAGATTTATCTTCTCTTTTTCATAATTTTTCTATCCTAAAAGATAAGGTAGGAAAAAATGTAGAAATTATTCCTGTAGTTAAAGCTGATGCCTATGGGCATGGAGCAAGGGTAATAAGTAAATTTTTAGCTGGGAAGGGAGTCAAAAATTTTGCAGTTGCTATAATTGAAGAGGGAATAGAACTTAGAAATCATGGAATAGAAGGGAGAATATTAGTTCTTTCTCCCCAATTTTTAGATTCAATTCCTTACTTAGTAAATTATAATCTAATCCCTGTTGTTTCTTCTTTAGAATTTCTATCTGCTTTGGGGAAGTATGTTCTTTCAAAAAATATAGAATTCCCTTTTCATTTAGGAATAGATACGGGAATGGGTAGAGAAGGATTGATGTTAGAAGATTTAGATAAAGCCTTAAAGATAATAGAAAAATATCCAAGCTTAAAATTGGAAGGTTTATCTTCTCATTTATCAAGTTCTGAAGATAAGTTTGATATATATAATGAAAAGCAGGGAGAAATTTTTGAGAGGGCTTATAATAAATTAAAAAAATTAGGCTATAACATCTTCTGCCATTTTGCAAACACAGGGGCCATTTTTAATTTTCCAAAATTTTATTATCATGGAGTAAGACCTGGAATTGCTCTTTATGGATATGGAGATGATAACTTGATACCTGTAATGTCTGTAAAAGCAAGAATTACCCTAATAAAAGAGGTTCCAAAGGATTGGGGAATTGGATATAATCATACTTATATTACAAGGTCTCCTACTTTAATTGCTATTATTCCTATGGGATATGCAGATGGATATAGAAGAGATTTTTCTAATAGGGCTTGTGTAATAATAAAAAATAAACTTTTTCCTGTTATCGGAAGGGTTTCTATGGATCAATTTGTAGTAGATATTTCCTCTGACCCATCTATAAAAATAGGAGATCTGGTAATAATTTTAGGAAGAAGTGGAGATCTAAGTATTGATGCTGAAAAACTTTCCTCTTTAGCTAATACTATACCCTATGAGATATTAACTGCCTTTGGTATGGCAAAGAGATTAGGATGTATTTATAAGTATGAAGAAAAAATTCTCTCAGAAGTAACTCTTTATTAACTAAAGATTTTTATTTCTGATTAACTCTTGAACAAATTTAATTTCTTCTTCTCTATTTTTTATTTTTCCTTCTAAATATCCTATAAAAAGATTCTTTAACAATTCTCCTATAATTTTACCTTCTTTTACTCCAAGATTAATAAGATCTCTTCCCATTAAATGGGGAAGTTTTTTTTCTTTAAGTTCCTTTATCTTTAGAAGAATTTGAGATTTCTTCTCATCTTGAGCTGTCAAGGCCATAAATAATATTAATTCCAAGGGAAGCTCAATAATCTTTTCTAAATTTTTTTTATCTAACTTTTTGTCAATATACTCAAAATAGTTATTCACTAAGAATATAATCTTGTAAGAAAAATGATATTCTTTTAACCAGTTTATAGCTTTCTCCTTTTCCATCTCTCTTAAAAGATTTAAAATCTGAAGACTGATTTGATCTAACTTTTCTTCTTTTCTGAGTTCTTTATTTATTTCTTCAAAATTAGATGGCAATTTTCTTATAGGAAGAATATAAGGTAAAGCTTCTAATTCTTCTAATCTTTTCCAAACCTTTTCAGATTCAGGTTCTTTTAATATTAATAAAATCTCTTCCTTTATCCTCTCTTTACTTAATTTTTTTAAAAATCCTTGCTCTATTGCATCCTTTAATAGTTTAAAAGACTTTTCCTCAAAATTAAAATTTAACCTTTTTTCTAATCTGATTCCCCTTAGGATTCTTGAAGGATCTTCAATAAAGCTCAAATTATGAAGTATCCTTAATTCTTTTCTTGATAAATCCTCAAGACCTCCATAAAGATCAATAATCTCTAACCATCTATCAGGATTTAAAGAAAGGGCTAAAGTATTTATGGTAAAGTCTCTTCTCTTTAAATCTAACCAGAAGGAACTTTTCTCAACTTGAGGCAAAGCTCCTGGTGCTTCATAATATTCTTGTCTTGCACTGGCAATATCAATTTTACTTCCATTTTCTAATATAATCTCTGCAGTTCCAAATTGTTCATGGACTCTAATTTTTCCTTTAAGTTTACCTAATAGACTATCAAGAAAAGGCTTTATATCTCCTTCCACTACAATATCTAAATCCATATTGGGATATTGTAATAATAAATCTCTTACAAAACCTCCTACTGCATATATGGAAACATTAAGTTGAGAGGATATGTTTCTAATATTTTGCAATATCTCCCACCAAAAGGAATCTTTAAGAAGGTCCTCACTTAAAATAGCTATGTTCCCTAAGGGTAAGGGGAGATGGTTTCTCATAAAATGAAATTTTAATATATCCTGCCTTGTTATAATTCCTAAGATTTTTCCATTTTTTACTACAGGAACCCTTCCAATATCCTTTTCCACAAATAATTGCTCGATAAAAGATAAGGGAGTCTCAGGATCTACTGTTATTACAGGCTTTGACATAAAGGATTTAACCTTTCTTTTTGACAACTTCATATTTATAGCTTTTTCCACATCTCTCCTACTAATTATTCCTACTAACCTATCTTTATCTAATACACATAATCCTCCATACCCATATCTAATCATAATTTTATGAGCTTCAGAGATAGTTGCATCTTGAGGTATAGTTTCTACTGGATAGGACATTATATTTTTAGCTAAAAGATTATATGGGAGTAACTTTTTAAGTTTTCCTCTTAAATAGTTTTCTATTTCTTTTAAATCCTGGTTCGTTAAAACTACAGTAGATGCTGTGGGATGTCCTCCTGGATTAAATTCTTTTAATAACTCCAAAAGATTTATCTTGACAGTTCTTGATCTTCCCATTAAATAAACCTTCTCCTTAATCTTTAGAAGAATGAATAAGGCATCTGCATTTTTTTCGTCTAGTAATACATGGGCCAAAATAGAGAGTCCCTCAATATATTTTTCCCTTTCTAAGGAAACCCATAGAATTTTATAGCCACTTATATCTTCTTCCTTTGTATTTTGAAGCATATCATTTAAAAGATTTCTTTGGTCGTCAGTCAATCTCTCTCTATTGTAATAATTAATGATATTTAAATTTGCACCCCTTTCTAATAAATAAGCACATACTTTAAGATCTCGTGGAGTGGTTGTAGAAAAGGTAAATCCTCCTGTATCTTGATATATTCCAAGGGCAAAAATGGTAGCTTCAATGGGATCTATAGGTATATTATTTTTGATAATTAATTCCACTAACAGAGTCGTTGTAGCTCCAACTTCTTCTATATATTCTTTATCCCCTTTAATATCTCCTGATTTATGGTGATCATATATCTCTATATACGGTCTTTCTTTTCCCTCAAGTAATTTTTGAAAGTCTTTTTCTAATCTATTCAACCAATGATTATCTACAAGAATAACCTTCTCTACCTTCTCTGGTGGTTTCTCCTGAAATTTTAAAAAATCTTTATATAAAGAATAAAATTCATAAACCTTCCTCTCCATACTTCTACTGGGTATAGCTACTGCTTGGGGGAAAAGCTTTTTTCCTGCATATAGAGAGGCTAAGGCATCAAAATCTAAATAATTATGGGAAAATATTACCTGCATGATAAATTATAAATTGAAAACTCTAAATTTTCTTTTAGAAGATCTCTAACCAACAAGATTTCCTCTTTATAAAAAGTTTTATATAGAACAGGAATTTCAGACTCCCTTTTGTGATCACTATAATATGCAGATATTTTTGCAATAAATTCTTTATCTTCTTTCTCATTTATAATATTATCAGGAACTAAAACTACTGCACTTGGTTCCTTTGCTTTAAACAAAGTATCTTTTTCATCAAAATAGGATAAAAGCTTTTCATTTTCCTCTTTATCTCTTCCCACTATTACTTTTATATTATTAGGTAAGCGAAAGTGTCTTCCAATTTTTAAAAGCTCTAAATCTCTTCTTGTAATATTCTCTTTATTTTTTAATAAATCTAAAAGCCTTTTAGCAAAGAATTTCTCAGTTAGAAGACATCCTCCTGAGGGAGTTGGTATTTCTTTTAGTCCTATTTCCTTTGCCAACTCTAATTGTCGTTTTCTTGATCTTCCCTGAATATCAAGAAGCTTTTCTCTATCTATTAATCCTTCTCTTTCTAGTCTTGTTAATGGAAGAAGTTTTGCAGAAAGAGGTCTTAGAACATAGTCTTTTATTCCTGAATATTTCGCAACAATATTTAGGGAATTTCTATTTTGGGACATGGGTCTTTCTCCTAAAACTTCTCCCGTAATTATAAAATCAGCTTGATATTTTTTCATTAATTCAAAGGTCTTTTTAAGCATAAAAGCATGACAATCAATACAAGGATTTAAATTTTTGCCGTATCCATATTTAGGATTTTTAAGTATTTTTAAATACTCATCAGTTATGTCAATTATCTCTAAGGGGATATTTAAAGCTTCTGAAGCTTTTATTGCATTTTTAGGACCAAAAAAAGGAGTAGTAAAATTTATTCCAATAACTTCAACCCCTTGTTGTAATATTAACCAAACTGCTAAAGTGCTATCTAATCCCCCTGATAATAAGGCTAAAGCTCTAATTTTTTTATCTTTCATAGTTTATTAACTGTTTCTTGATCTAATCTTTTAATTACCTCTAAAATTAAATTTTTTGCAGTTAAAAAATCATCTAAGTGAATAATACCAGCGTGGGAATGAATATATCTTGCAGGAATCCCTATTACTATTGAAGGAACACCCTTAGCATTTATATGGATTCTACCACCATCGGTTCCTCCCCTTTCCAATACTGAAAACTGTAAAGGAATATTTAAAATCTCTGCAGTTTCTATAAATAATCTTCTAAGATTAGTATTGGGAATCATAGTTGCATCGTAGAGAATTAATGAAGGTCCTTTTCCTAAGGATATAGGCTTTTCCTGTTCTGTTCCTGGAACATCTGTAGCGATGTCTGATTCTAAGATGATTCCTACATCAGGATTTATCAGATAAGAACTTGTGGTTGCTCCTCTCAAACCTACCTCTTCTTGAACAGTAAAACTTACATATATTGTGTTGGGATGGGGGAAATTATGCAACTCTCTAAGTACTTCTATCCCCAAAGCACATCCTACTCTGTCATCCCATGCCTTTCCTAAAAGAAGCTTATTATTATATAAAGGAGTAAATTCGCTTTGAGGAATGATAGGATCTCCAGGAGAAACCCCCATCTCTCTTGCTTCTTCTTCACTTTTTGCTCCAATATCAATATACATATCTTTTTTTTCTAAAACTTTTTTTCTTTCCTCCTCTGTTAAAATATGAGGTGGCTTTGATCCAATAACTCCAACAATGTCTCCCTTAGTAGTTTTTATTATTACTCTTTGGGATAATAATACCTGATCCCACCAGCCTCCTAAAGGTAAGAATTTTATAAATCCATCCTTTGTAATGCTTTTCACCATAAAACCTATTTCGTCCATATGAGCTGATAACATTATCTTTGGAGATTCCTTCTCTCCTTTTTTTCTTACAATTAGACTACCTAATCTATCTTCTAAAATTTCTCCAAGAGGTTCCACATATCTCCTAATTAGTTCCCTTATATCCTTCTCATATCCAGGAACTCCACTTGTTTCTGTAATTTCCTTTAACATCCTCATTAGATTTTCCATCTTTATTTTTCTCTCCTCTCTAATATTTCTATAGGATATCCTTCTTTCTTTATTTTATCAACTAATCTATCTATTTGAGAAAAATTTTTTGTTTCTAAGGTGATATCTACAAGGGTCTCTCCAATAGGAAAAAGGGGATCTGCTCTATCATGATGAATAGAAACAATATTTGCCTTTTCCTTAGCAATAATTTCTAAGATTTTTGAAAGACGACCAGGTATATCCAAAACCCTTATACGTAAATGGATTAATCTTCCTGAATGGATTAATCCAAATTCAAGAACTCTTGAAAGAAGACTTACATCAATATTTCCTCCGCTTAATATTAACACAATTTTCTTTTCTCTAATATTTGGATAATTTTTTAATAAAGCTGATAAAGCTACCGCTCCTGCACCTTCCACTAAGGTTTTAGCCCTCTCTAATAGAAGTAGAATTCCTTGAGCAATCTCCATTTCATCGACTAAAAATATATCATCAAGATATTTTTCTAATATTTTTCTTGTTAGCTCACCTTCTTTTTTTACTGCTATACCATCGGCAATAGTTGAGTAAGGTTTATTCTCTATTTTAATATTTTTAAAAATTTCATAATATGAAGGAAAGGCAAGGGTTTGGACCCCATAAATTTTAACCTCTGGTTTTTGTTCCTTTATTGCAATAGATATACCACTTGCCAATCCCCCACCCCCAATGGGAAGTATTATTGCCTCCAAATCAGGAATATCATTAAGAATTTCTAACCCAATAGTTCCCTGACCAGCGATAACTAAAGGATCATCAAAGGGATGAACAAAAATCAAGTTATCTTCCTTTGCCTTCTTTAAAGCATATTTATAGGCCTCATCATATAAAGAACCATAAAGAATTACATTTGCAGAATAATTTTTTGTGGAGAGAACTTTGACTAAAGGGGTATTCTCAGGCATAACAATAGTTGTGGGAATAGAAAATGCTTTTCCTGCAAAGGCAACTCCTTGGGCATGATTTCCTGCTGAAGAGGCAATAATTCCTTTTATATTTTTATCCAACTGACTAATAAAATTGATGGCACCTCTTATCTTAAAGGAACCTGTTTTTTGAAAGTTTTCATATTTTAAAAAAACTTCCTTTTGGGTCATCTCACTAAAGGTTTGAGAGAAACTCAAAGGAGTCTTATGGATCCAAGGGGAGATTCTTTCGAGGGCATCTCTGACCTCTTTTAAACCAATCATTTTATCACCTCTTTACTAAAAATCCTTTATCAACGAATCTACATATTCTTATTTTACATCCTAAATTAGAGGAAATATAATTTTGGGCTATAATTAACTTATTTTTATCTTCAAATAATGCAAAGATACTTGAACCTGTTCCTGAGAGGGAAACATAAGGCGAAAATTCCAGTAGTCTTTCCTTTAGATCTTTCAATAGAGGATAATTTCTAAATACTATATCCTCAAAAAAGTTATAAAGTTTTGGAAGTTTTTTGTTTTTAATTTTTTCAAGAACATGATCCCAATTTAAATGATAACCTAAGCTTTTTGGATCAATCTGAGAATATATACTTTTTGTATCAATTCCAAAAGGTGGAGTTATCAATAGTACATAATACTTAGGTAATTGAGGGAGTTTTGTTATTTTTTCTCCCTTTCCCTCTGCTAAAGAGATTCCACCATATAGAAAAAAGGGAACATCAGAACCTAATTTTGTAGCTATTCTTAGAAGTTCATCCCTATTAAGTTCTGTATTAGTTAGTAAATTAAGAACAAATAGAATACTTGCTGAATTAGAACTTCCTCCTCCTAAACCTCCTTTAATTGGGATTCTTTTTAAATGGTAAATATATAATCCAATTTTTATTTTTGTTTCCTCTATAAAGGCCTTATACGCCTTATATATTAAATTTTCCTCTAAAGGAATTTCATAATTTGAGTTTAATAGAAAATAAGGATAGGGAAGGGGTTTTATTATTAAGAAATCTGAAAGATCAATGTTTTGTAAGACTATTTTGACATTATGATAGTCATCAGGTCTTTTATTAATTACGTCAAGAAATAAGGTTATCTTCGCATAGGAGTGAATTTTTATTACCATATTTCAAAATAAAATTACTCAAATCAATATAATTTTCCAAGGATAAGTCTTCTGCTCTTTTTTTAAAATCTATATTTAATTTTTTAAAGATCTCTTCCCAAGGATATAAAGGAAATTCTCTTTTTAGATTATTTATAAGATACTTTCTTCTATATTTAAAGGAAGATTTTATAAGTCTAAAAAACAACTCTTTATCTCTTATACTATCTAATTTAGGAGAAAATTTAAATTTTAATAAAAGGGAATCCACTTCTGGGGCTGGAAAAAAGAAATGAGAAGGTACAGAACATATAACATCTACTTTATAGGTCAATTCTAATAAAAGAGATAAAGGACTAAATTTTTTGCTTCCTGGTTTTGACATAATTCTTTCTGCCATTTCTTTTTGGAGCATGAGTATCATCAAATCCGCATATGGCCCTTTTTTTAAATATTCACCTAAAAAACTTCCTGATACATAATAGGGTAGGTTTCCAAAAATTTTAAAGGGTTTTTCTATAATTGAAGATAAATCTATTTTCAATATATCCCCTATAATTATCTCAATATTTTTAAAATCTTTTACCATCTCCATTAAAATTTTTTCAAATCTTTTATCAATCTCAACAGCAATCACCTTTTTTGAATATTTTGCCAATTCTACAGTTAAAGTTCCTATCCCTGCTCCTATTTCTAAGATTATATCGGTTTTTTTTAATTCACCATAGGATATTATTTTTTCTATGATATTTTTATTTACTAAAAAGTTTTGCCCTAAACTTTTCTTTAGAAAGATTTTATTTTCGTTAAGAATTGAAATTAATACCTCTCTATCTGCTAAATCCATTTTAACTAATTCTTTCCAATATATATGCAGTTATTTTTCTTCTTCCAAAATTTATTACCTCTCTTCTTGTGGGATAGAGTAGATCAATCCTATGTCTCTTAATTGCTCCCCCTGTATCTCCTGCGATAGCAAATCCATAGTTAGGGATATATAATGGAGTTCTAAGGGGAATATATTTGGGATCTACCGCAACAATCCCTTTTACTGCTTTCCATCCAAGGGCTGTTATATCATCTACCCCTTTTCCTTCCCAGGGATAATATGCTGTTGCTGTTAGGATTAAAGACTTTTTTACTCTAAAGGTTGCAGAAGTAAGTTTAAGATTTTTTAATACAGGAGATGTTATTTCATAAATTATAGGGCTCTTCTTTACTAAGATTTTTCTATTTAATAATCTTTTTTCTTCCAGCTTTTTATTAATATATAATAACTTCCACTCCTCTTCTATCTTTCCTTCTTTTCCTATGTTTATTTTCTTTTCTTTATAGTGCTCCCCATAAGAGACCTTAAATATTATTTCAGGTTTTTCTATAATATATTTCTTGATTTTTTTCTCTTCAATCCTATCTATCCTTATTACTTTGAGATGGGGATAAATAGGAGTTCTCGCATGGGGTGTAATTTTATCTTTTTTATTTATTTTTATATTATTTTCCTTTAAAATTTCCCATACAAACTTTGCTCTAGTTTTAACTTTCATCTTTTTTGTATTACCATCGATTATTGTTATTTCATGGGGAGGTTTTATCAATTTTGAAGGATCAAAATAAAACTCATTGATTAAACCATTACTATTTCCTATTAAAAAATTAACGGTTAATATCATAAATAAGAATTTTTTTCTCATTTTGGGACCACCTTTTTAAAGAAATGTTTTCCAACTCTTAAAATCAAAGGTTTTTCAATATTCAATTCTAAATTTGCATCTAAAATCTTTTCTCCATCAATCTCCACTGCTCCTTGAAATATTAACCTTCTTGCCTCACTATTACTCTTTACTGCTCCTACAAGATTCAAAAGTTTTACAATCCAAATTTTTCTTTCATTCAAAATATATTCTTCTACCTCTTCTGGTAATTCTCTTTGCCTAAAGATTCGTTCAAATTCCTCTTCTGCCTTTTTACTCTCTTCTTCTCCATGATACATTCTTACAATTTCTCTTGCTAATCTTGCCTTTACATCACGAGGATGTAATACCTCATCCTTAAGACCTTTTTCTATTTTCTCTATCTCATTCTTAGGGAGATCTGTTGCTAATTGAAAATATCTTATTAAAAGTTCATCAGGAATAGACATTATTTTTCCATACATACTATTAGGAGGTTCTGTAAGTCCAATATAATTTCCGAGACTTTTACTCATTTTTTGTTTTCCATCGAGTCCTTCTAATATGGGCATAAGCATTGCAACTTGGGGTTCTTGTCCAAATTCCTTTTGAATTTCTCTTCCTACTAAAAGATTAAATTTTTGATCTGTACCTCCTAATTCAATATCTGCATTAATAGCAACAGAATCATAGGCCTGTAGTAATGGGTATAATACCTCATGAAGATATATGGGTTTGTTTCCCTTAAATCTTAGAGAAAAATCATCTCTTTCTAATATTCTTGCAATGGTATATTTAGAAAGAAGATTTATTACATCTTCCAATTTCATTTTTCCAAACCATTCTTCTTGATATCTAATTTCTGCTTTAGATATATCTAAAATTTTCCCTACTTGCTCCTGATAAGTAAAAGCATTTTTCTTTACCTCTTGAGGAGATAAAGGTTTTCTTGTTTCTGATCTTCCTGATGGATCCCCAATTCTTGCTGTAAAATCACCAATAATAAAAACTACTTGATGACCTAATTCCTGAAATTGCCTCATCTTTCTTAAAACTACTGCATGTCCTAAATGTAAATCTGGAGCAGAGGGATCTGCCCCCAGTTTTACCCTTAATGGTCTTCCTTCTTTTCTTGCCTTTTTTATCTTTTCTTCCAATCCATTTTCAGGAATTACTTCTACAGTATTAGACATTAATATAGAGAGTTCCTCCTCTATACTTAATTTATTATTCATTTTTCTCTCCCCTTCCAAAAAGCTTTGTTTTTATATAGTGATTTCTATCGATATAAACCAAGATAGGAAGACCAATTAGATAAGTCACCAATGCTTCGCTTATGGCAATATAGATAACATTCAGTAAATAAGGAAGTTTAAAGAAGATATGAAGATATAAACTTACCCCAAGGGCATTCACTATAATTGGAGGAAGAGGAGCTAAATAAATCTTTGGCATTTTATATGTTAAATATCCTGCTATTAATGTACATAGACTTCCAAAAATAACATCAATCCATCCTGCAGGACTAAAAAAATTTGCTACAAAACAACCCAAAAATAGTCCGGGGATTGCCAAGGAATCTATAAAGGGAAATACTGTAAGGAACTCTGATATTCTAAACTGTATAGGACCATAACTTAAACTTATCGCACTAAAGATCAGAGTTAAAACAATATATATACTTGCATATATTGCAATTCTTGCTAAAGTTTTTGAAGACAAAAGGCCACCTCCTTTTGAATTCTTTTCATTTTTCTTTTTATAGACTTATCTCTTGAGGAAGATGCTACTAAAAGTAAACCCATATCATTCACTTGAAAGGATAATTCTTGTATTTTATCATTCTTTAAAGAATTTTCAAATAAGTTTTTACTTTCTTTATAAATTAGAGAAACAAATGCCCCTAAAATCTCTGAGAAGTTTTCTTCTAAACTACTTTTTAAAACTAATCCTTCAAAGGAGGTGAGAATTAAAAAAGAAAAACTTTCCTCTTTACATTTATTAGAAAAATCATAGTCTAATAAACTGGAATTCATATTAATCCCCCTATAACTCTAATTCTCTTGAAATACTCTTCATTGCAGACAAGCCTATGCTTATGAACTCATCTAAATTTAAACCAAGTTCTTCACAGGATTTTATTTGTTCTCTATTTGCTCCCCGTGCAAAACTCTTTTCTTTAAATTTCTTCAATATAAATTCTGTATCTAAGGGATCTAATTTTCTCTCAGGATGGACTAAAGCGGATGCTACGATCAAACCTGTCAAAGGATCAATAGCATATAATGCCTTCGCCAATAAGCTATTTCTTGAAAATCCATGAATTTCATTATGAGCTTTTATAGCTTCAATCATTTCTAATGGTAGATTATATGGTTTCAATATTTCTTCTGATAAAAGACTATGTTTTTCTGGCTCTTTTTCTGTTAATTCATAATCTACATCATGAAGTAGTCCTGTTAGTCCCCAAAGTTCTTCATCCTCATTTAGGCGTCTTGCAAGAGCTTTCATTATAGCCTCTGTAGCTAACATGTGTTTTATTAAATTATTATTTTTTACATATTTCTTTAATAAATTTAGAGCCTCTTCTCTTGTCATAGATATCCTCCTAATAGGGTAAAACCCATACTTCAGTTGATTTAGGTAAATTTTCTTTACTAATCTCAATTTCTTTTTCAGTTAATCTTTTTATAGGATATTTTATGAGAGAAAGAAAACTCTCTACAGGAGCCAAATCAAACTTTAAATTAGAAGTTTTATAATGCATAGGAAGAACAATCTTTGGATTAACCTTTTCCACAATTTCTAATGCTTGATTTGCATCCACAGTATAAATTCCTCCAATTGGAATGCAAAGAATATCTATTTCTCCTAATTTTTCTATTTGCTCCTTTGTTAAAACATGGCCTAAATCTCCTAAGTGAGCTATATTTATTTCATCTATTTTAAAAACAAAGATTTGATTTTCTCCACGTTTAGAACCTAAGGATTCATCATGGTAGGAATTTATACTCCTAATCTTTATTCCCAATTCTTCTCTATCTACAACTCCCTTTAAGGTTATAAATTTCCCTTTTAAAAGGGCTACCGCATTATGATCAAAATGTTCATGACTTGTAGTAACGATATCAGGTTCCACATCAGGGATAGAATATCCTACAGATTTATCAAAGGGATCTGTTAAGACCTTTATGCCATCCTTACTTGTAAATAAAAAACATGAATGTCCATACCATCTTATTCTCATTTTTCTCCCTCCCTTTACATTCTTTCTGGAGAAGAAATGCCAAGAATTTTTAATCCATCACTAATAATTATTCTAACACTATCTACTAAGTTAAGTCTTGCTAAGGTTAATTTTCTATCCTCTGTCAATACACGACATGAATCATAAAAGGTATGAAAAGCAGTAGCAAGATCTAAAAGATAATGAGGTAGGAGATGTATTTCCAACGTTCTCACAATATCTCTTAACTTATCAGGATATCTCATTAACAAAATTAAAAGTTCCTTTTCTTTATTATCTTTTAATAAGGTTAAATCTGCAGAATCCAAATCCTCAAGATTTATGTTCTTTTCTTGTGCCTGTCTCAATATACTGCAACATCGAGCATGGGCATATTGAACATAATAGACTGGATTATCTACCGCCTGTTTCTTAGCTAAATCAATATCAAAATCTAATTGACTATCTGAACTCCTTAATAAAAAGAAAAATCTTATAGGATCTTTACCCACTTCTTCTTGCACTTCCTCTAAGGTTATAAAATCTCCTGTCCTTTTTGAAATTTTTACTTCTTCTTTTCCTCTTAGAAGTCTTACCATTTGAACCAAAATGATATCTAAAATATCAGGAGAAAAACCCAGGGCTTGTAGGGAGGCTTTCATTCTTTTTACATGAGCATGATGATCAGCACCCCAGACATCTATTATCCAGTCAAATCCCCTCTCAATTTTGTCAAGATGATATGCAATATCTGCTAAAAAGTAAGTAGGAGAACCATCTCTTTTTACTAAGACTCTATCATCTTCATCACCAAATTTTGTTGATGAAAACCAAATGGCAGAATCCTTTTTATAGATATACCCCTTTTCCTGGAGAATTTCTAATACTTTATTTAATTTTCCCTCTCTATGTAAACTTTTCTCACTAAACCAGCAATCGTATTCCACCCCAAAATTTTGTAGGGTTTTTTTTATATTTTCCAACATCTTATTTAGAGCATATTCTTTAAAGAATTCCTTTTTTTCCTTTCCATCCATTGTATCGATTTTTTCCTTTTCATTTAATAGTTCATAAGCTAAGTCCTTTAGATATTCTCCTCTATAGCCCTCTTTTGGGAATTCATGATTTATTCCTTGAATTTCCAAATATCTTGAATATAAGGATTCTCCTAAGAGGTCGATTTGGTTTCCTGCATCATTTATATAAAATTCCTTTTCTGCATTCCATCCCAATCTCCTAAAAAGATTTGCAAGGGAATCTCCAATAACTACTCCTCTTGCATGAGCAATATGCATAGGACCTGTAGGATTGATACTTCCAAATTCTACTTGTATTTTTTTGTAAGTATTAGGTATTTTTACAAAGTTATCTAAATCTTTTCTAATATACTTTATAATATTTATTAGAAGTTGATTAGAAACGAAAAAATTAATAAAACCAGGGCCTGCAATCTCGATTTTTTCAAAGATATTTTCTGTTTTTAGATTATTAACTAATTCATAAGCAATCTCTAAAGGAGGCTTTTTATTCTTCTGTGCCACTAATAAAGGAAGAGGAGTAGAATAATCCCCAAACTCTTTTTGTTTTGGAATCTCAACTATTACCTCTATTCCATTTACATTTAATCCTCTCTCGCCCAAACCCTTAAGAGCTTCTCCTAAAATCTTCTTGATTTTCTCCCTTACCATTTCTATCTCCCTCAAATATTTCTTTAAAAATACTTAAATTATACTAAAATATACCCCAGAATTCTATTAAAGGCAAGAATTTTACTTCGAATAGATATAGACATACTTACCATTCTTTCAGTTTCCTAATTTACTTCTTGAAGATATCCTGAAAAAAAGTAGGTACTTTCAGCTTTCTGTTCTGTAATAAATTTGGTGGTAAATATGTCTTCACTAAGTGTCCTTCTTTTATCTTCTAGGCCCTGTACTTTCTCGTATAACTAATTTTGTGGGAAGTTTTATATGCTGGATAGGTAAATTAGGATTTTTAATCCTTTCTATCAAAATCTCTGCTGCCTTTGCTCCCATCTCATAAAAAGGTTGTGAAACAGTAGTTAAAGAGGGAATTGTCAAATCAGCAAGAGTATCATCAAATCCTATTATCGATATATCTTGAGGAATTCTGTATCCTCTTTTATTTAAATTTTTCATAATCTGAATCGCTATAAAATCACTAAAGGCAAAAATTGCAGTTGGAGGATTCGAAAGAGATAAAAGTTCATTAACAGCTAATTCCTCATCTACTTTATCATAAAAAATCTTCAATAGATCACTATCAAAGGGAATACCCGCATCTTGTAAAGCTTTTTTATAACCTTCTATCCTTTCTTGAACAATAATACTTTCGGGATTAATAGTTACATGAGCAATCCTTGTATGACCTAATTCTATTAAATGCATAATTGCATCATAGCTTCCTTTCACATTATCAGCATAAACTACATCATGTTCTAAAAGTCTGGGATGTTCTAATATCACCATCGGTATATTTTTCTTTTGAGCAATTCTGCTAATTTCTTCATTAGA
The DNA here is from genome assembly GCA_938034905.1 of uncultured bacterium. GTDB lineage: Bacteria > Dictyoglomota > Dictyoglomia > Dictyoglomales > Dictyoglomaceae > NZ13-RE01. The sequence continues at coordinate 20,183 of CALHLF010000039.1, forward strand.
CAAAGCTCCAACAATTATACCATCAACTCTCCTTTCCAACATTATATTCATGTACCTTAACTCTCTCAAAGATTTCCCATCAGTATTGCAAAGAAGTAGGATATACCTATTATGTCTTGCTACATCTTCGATACCCCTTGCCATATTAGGAAAAACTGGGTTAGCTATATCAAGGACAAAAAAGGCTATAGCCTCAGTCTTTTGCTTTGCTAAACTTCTTGCTATAGCATTAGGCTTATAATCTAAAATTTTTACAGCCTCCAAAACTCTTTTTCTCGTTTCTTCACTTATCTTTATACCTGGAGTATTATTCAACACAAAAGAAACAGTAGAACGAGATACACCTGCTAGTTTTGCCACATCCCAACTTGTAGGTACTTCTTTCTTTTTCTTCACTCTATTACCTCCATATAGAATAAAAATTACATTATTAACACCAGTTATTAGTAAAAATTTTACTGTCATCTTGTAAATCTTTCAAGTTTTCGATCTTTCTCAAAAATAATCTACCCAAAAAAGCTAAAGTTATCAGAAAAGCTCTAAAAATAAAAACCTTCCTTTGATAAGATTTATGAAATTTGGAAAAATACTGTTTCTAACTTAAATTCCAAAAGTTATAATCTAATTAAAAATAAAAGAGGAAGGGTTTTCCCCTTCCTCTTTTTTATTGGGTCATAAGGGCCCTAAGGGGGATCAAAGGTAATTCTACGTAGACATTTTCTTCTTCTTCATCGCTACTTACCCATTTAGACAAAATTTCTTCCTGTTTCATTCCCGGAGGAACAATCATATCGATTATATTAGGATCACCATAGAAATCGTCCCCACCACCAAATCTCCATTGTTTAGCTGTTTCTTCTACTTCTCTTACTCTCCAGTTTCCAGGTCTTGGATATCCCTCTTGCCCACAAAGGATTAATAGTATTTTCCAGTCCGGACTTACAGAGCCCAAATACTTTTCTGGTACTGAAATAATTATAGTTCTTTCTGTAGGATCTGTACTTAATTGTACTACGCCTTTTATTTCTTTAAGTTGTAATTTCCCCTTTTCATCTATAACAGGAATTATCAACTCTTGTGTCCATCCTTCAGCCCATATAGCTTTGTTCCATCCTTCAGGGATATTGGCTTGTCTACCAGGTAAGGCTTGATAGTAATATGGTCCTTCTTTACTATCATTTATATATATGTCTATTGTCTGAACAGATAAACCTACAGGAGATCCCCATGGATTTTCTAAATCTCCTCTTATTTTAACCTTAAATACAATATCTTCTTTACTCTTTCCCATTTCTACATGGATAATGTCAAATACTCCTGGTTTGAATACAGGAGCTGTAGGATATACGATTTCACCCCAACCGTAGTCATCTCCTATGGGATCCTCTATAGAGAAATAAGTTACTTCTAATTTTGCTTCAGGAACTGTAATATATATAGGTGTATAATAGGGTACTACATCTTCAGGTTTATCTTTTCCAAAGACTATATTTGTTGCTATTTGGTCTCTTCCTTGTAGCTTCAATGTTTTGAAGGGTATGCCAATTTCTATATATTTTTCTGAAATCATAACTTTTAATTTAGAAATCTCTTTCCAAAGATTGTTTCCTAAGGCTTGATTTATTAAGGCTTCCACTTCGTTTAAATTAACAAATTTAGAGAAGTCTATTAAAATTTCATAGGCTATTCCGTACCCTAAAGTTTTATCTCCATTTCTAGGATAGATATTTACTTCTTTTTGATGTGGACTATAGAAATAAATTGCTAGATAATAAGGTTTTCCAAGATAATTCTTGAAGTTCTCTTTAGCTTCTATAAGGAAGTAGAGCGAGTCATTGTCAAGTCCCATATAAACCTTCTCTAAGAAATCTCCTGGCTTAGTAGATAAGCCTTTCCCTTTTTTAACTAAGTAGATTGCTGCTTTTTTCCATTCATCCTCTGGTTCTATTTTACCATCAATGTTTGGTGCAAATTTAGCTTGTAGACTTTGGATAGGCTTTTCTTCCCCTATCTTTACTATAGGTAAATATAGATAGGAAGGTGGCTCTTTTCCAATTAGTTTGTATACGTTGATTAAATGCTTTCTAAATAGTTCATCAAAAGCAAGATCATTTGTAGAGTCTTGATCATCACCGTACCACCAGAACCAATCACTTCCTTCTGCTGCGTAAAGTTCAAACCAAGCTTTTTCTATATTATCTTTTAAAGAATCGGGATTTAAGATAGGAGATATATTTCTCTTTTGTTTTACAGTTTCGTATATTAGCTCGGTTCTAGTTTTGTCTAGTAATTCCCATGCTTTATTTTCTTCTTGTTCTCCAATCCATGTTAAGAAAGTACCATCAACCCAGGATCCTGCATGGAGTTTCTCTATTTTTTGGTTTGGAGAAAATCTATTTAAGAAATCAGAAAGTCTTACTGTTTCTATATAAGGGCTATCAGTTAATAACTTATACAACGTGTGTAAAAATTCTTTCCCGTCATTTTCATAATATTCCCAACAGTTTTCTCCATCGAGAATTACTGTGACAAGGTAAGGTTTGTTCTTATCTTTTACCTTCTCATAAATAGTTTCTAATCTATTTATAAAGTCTTTTGCAGCATTTTCACCCTTCATCCCGCTATAGATAAATCCTATTTTGTCTGATAGGTTCTTGTCCCTAAATACTATATATACTTTTTTACCTTGATCTTCTAATACATAAGGTTGATATAAGATATCTATATTGATTACATTTCCTTTCGAATCTCTCAGTATAGGCGTATTTAAAGATTTAGAAAGCACATCTTCATCACTTGCCATCCAAAGAAAACCAGCATCTTTCACTAAAGATATTATATCTTGACTTACAGAACCTTCCGAAGGCCATAAACCTTTTGGTGTTTCTCTAAAGAATTTTTTATAGTAGTTTACAGCCATCTTTAATTGAGCTTTTACATCATCAGGGTAATTAATAGTAACATTGGGTATGGTTATGTCTTGTACAGCAATTTTAGCAGATTTAATATCTGTAAGAAGAGGCATAATAGGATGAAAGAATGGTGTAGTTGTTACTTCTATTTGCTTATTTTTTTGAAGCTCTGCATAGAGAGGTATTATTTTAGACATTATTTCATACTGTTTTTTTATAACTGTTTTTTTGTCCTCTTCAGTAAAGTCTTTACCTTTTTTTATTAGGTTAGCTAATTCTTTATCATATTTTTGAAAGTCTGGATCAAACCATGCTAAATTGAACCATACTTGCAAATCCCTAAAATCTTGTATTGTGAAATTCTGGATTGCTTTTGCTATTACCACATCATCTATAGATTGTCCTCTTTTGTTTAGTAATTCCCAGTATCTTGGAAATTTCTTTATGATTCTATCCCAGTTTACATCAAAGAATCTTCTTAAGATAAATTCTTTATCCTCTATAGTTAGTTGCTCAGCTGGCTTTTCGGTAAGTATAAGGTAAGTATCTTTAATATCTTTTTTTGTGTAGAGTTCCAATTGGTATAGAAGAGATGGAACCATATTGAAATTTGCCTTAATTTTAGGATAATTTTTTAATATGTATGCCATATCATAGTAGTCTTTCCAAAACCCACGCATGGAGATATATTATACCTTCCTTTTTATTAATGTTTATTTTCATGATATACCCTATTATTTACACTATTCAAATTGCCTTTACCAATTATGGCACAGGGCATATATTAACCAAAATACAGGCTGTAGAACAACTTGAAAAGGAAACTTTTTTGCCCGAAGATGCAAAAAGCTTTAAATATGAAATATATCAAGATAAATCTGGGGAACTAACTTTACTATTTATAGATGAAGAAGGCTCTATATATAAAGTAGAAGATAAGAAATTGGTAAAAATAGGAGAAGGGAAAATACCTACAAATTATAATGGCTATAAGCTTCTTGAAGGTCAAAAAAAATTTTCGCAGGTGGCTAAAATACAAAACTTAAAAATCGAATTAGAAGGTGATTTCTTTTTACAATTGTCTGATTTAAACCATTTTTCTATTTATAAACAAAGATATACTTATAATCCTAAAGATGATGTCCTGATAGATAACTTAACAGGAGAAAAATTAATTTCTCAAAGTGGTTTTTTCGTAAGACCTAATGGAGATAAAATATTACCAGGATTTGTTACTTTTGTGGGTTTTGAGAACTTTTTAAGTCTTCTTAGTGATGAGAGGGTTTCTAAGCCATTCCTAAGGGTATTTTCTTGGACCCTTATTTGGGCATCGGGAACTACGTTTATTAATTTTACTTTTGGATTATTCCTGGCTCTTTTAATGAACAACAAAAATATTAAATTTAGAGGAATTTACAGAACTTTATTAATCGTTCCATGGGCTATCCCTGCCTTTATATCCTTGCTTGTATGGGTAGGATTATTAAATACAGAAGTGGGAGTAGTTAACAGGATTCTTCACTCTATATTTGGGATAAAAATACCCTGGTTTTTAGAGCCTACATGGACAAAAGTAGCATTGTTTATTGTAAATTTATGGCTTGGCTATCCTTATGCTATGACTGTATGTTTGGGAAGCTTACAAAGCATTCCAGAAGAGCTTTATGAAGCTGCAAAAGTAGATGGGGCTACTTATACTCAGCAATTAACAAAGATAACTTTACCTTTATTATTAACAGCTATAGGACCTCTTATCGTAGGAACTTTTGCCTTTAACTTTAATAACTTCAACGTTATATACCTACTTACTGGTGGAAGACCTCCTATGCAAGATATTTCATCGGTAGCTGGTACCACTGATATATTAATTTCATATACATATAAATTAGCTTTTGAAGGAGGAAGAGGACAAGACTATGGATTAGCAGCAACCATATCTATTATTGTATTCATCATTGTAGCTACTCTAAGTATTATAAATTTCTGGCTTTCTGGAATGTTCAAACGTGAGGTGAGATACGAATGAAAAAAGAAAATTTCTTAAAACAGCTCCCAAAACATATTATTATATGGGTTATTTTAAGTTTTACCTTTTTTCCAGTAGCATGGACCATTTCAGCCTCGCTAAGAGCAGGAGGAAGTTTAGTAGGACAAAAACTAATACCTGATGTGTTAACTTTTGAACATTATTCAAACCTTATAGAGATTGGATTCTTTACATGGATAAAAAATTCCTTAATTGTATCCACAACTACTGCTGTATTAACAGTATTCTTCATATCTCTTGCTGCATATGCCTTTTCGAGATTTAAATTTTGGGGCAAGAAATACTCCCTAATAACCCTCTTTATCTTCCAAATGTTTCCAGCGATTATGGGAATGGTAGCTATATATCTTTTACTGTTTCATATAGGAAAATATATACCATTTTTAGGATTAAACACTCTATCGGGTTTGATAATGGTATATTTAGGAGGGAGTATTCCCTATAACATATGGCTAATGAAAGGTTTTTTTGATAGCATACCCGAATCACTAGAAGAGTCAGCATTAATAGATGGGGCAACAAGATTCCAAGCTTACTACAAAATAATCCTTCCCCTCTCTACCCCTGTATTAGCTGTTACTGCAATCAATACCTTCATAGGAACCTATTCCGATTTCCTTCTTGCAAGCATAATCTTGAAAGACGCATCTAAATATACTTTTGCTGTGGGATTAAGAAACTTTATCACTGGATCATACGACGTGAGATGGGGAGACTTTGCAGCTGCCTCTATCATAGGAGCACTTCCTATTGTTATATTATTCTTAACTCTACAAAACCTTATAGTCTCAGGACTTACTCGTGGCGCTGTAAAAGAGTAAGATAAAGTTTCTCTATCCATTTTTGTCAATTATAATTTTGAGTTATTTTTGTAATCACTTCTTGAAAAGAGAAAGCCTCCGTGGGATAGAATTCTTTAAATTTCAGTTTCTAAAAAAAATCTAATCCCAGGGAGGCGATACTATATTAATAAAGCAACAGTTAATAAAAATTACAGATCATAAGCTCACCCCATTGACTTTGCTAATTCGCAAATGTAAAATCTTAATTAAAATGAATGTAAATTTATCAAACGACTTATATAAAAAAGCAAGTTTCCTTCCTGATGCACCCGGAGTATATATCTTTAAGGATGCACAAGATAAGATTATTTATGTTGGGAAATCAAAATCCTTAAGAAAAAGAGTTCTTTCTTATTTTAAAGATAATTCTCCTAAAAATATCCTTCTTTTGAAAAGAGCTCAAGATTTAGAGTATATAATAACAGATTCTGAAACTGAAGCCTACATATTGGAATCTATTCTTATAAAGAAACATAAACCAACATATAATATTCAGTTAAGAGATGACAAACAATATCCCTTGTTAAAATTAACATTAAATGAGCCTTTCCCTCGATTGATAATGACAAGAAGAATTGAGGATGACTCTGCAAGATATTTTGGCCCTTTTCCTCAGTCAAATACCGTTAGAGAAACTATTTCTTTAGTTAAAAAAATCTTTAATCTTCGAAGCTGTTCCTGGGAATTACCAAAAAGAGGCCCAAAGAGACCTTGTATATATTACGATCTAAAAAGGTGTAGCGCTCCTTGTCAAGGATATATTTCCCAAGAGGAATATAGAAAAATTGTTGAGGAGGTCCTTTTATTCTTAGAGGGTAAATATCAAAAGTTAGTTGAGGGATTAACAGAGAAAATGAATTCTGCAGTTTCTAATTTAGAATTTGAAAAAGCTATAAAATACAGAGACCAAATAAGATATCTTCAAAATCTTTGGGAAAAACAAAAAATTTTTTCCTTTGATAAAAAAGATAAAGATCTTATCCAAATTTATATAGAAGAAGCTTCTGCTAAAGTTCTAATTTATTTGATAAGGGAAGGAAAATTGATAGAAAAAAGGATAAATACTTTAAAGATACCCTTAGACTATGAAAAGAAGGAAATATTACTTAGTTTCTTAACCCAATATTATTCTCAAAGGGAAATTCCTAATATAATTGTTATTCCCTTAGATTTAGGAAAAGAAAAAAATGAGATAGAAAGATTTTTATCTGAAAGAAAAAAGGATAATGTTTCTATAAGAGAACCTATAGGAGAAGAGATGGAATTATTGGAAATGGCTTTAAAGGATCTTAATATACTTGAAATTAAAAAGGATAAAATATGGAATGAGTTATTAGAGTTGCAAAAAGTACTTAATTTAGAAAATATCCCATTGTGGATTGAAGGTTATGATGTTTCAAATCTTCAAGGAAAAGAGGCAGTGGGATCCCGTGTAGTATTCTATAAGGGATTACCTTATAAAGAAAAATATAGAAGATATAAAATTGAATTTACCAATGAAGCACCTAATGATTATTTAATGCTTCAGGAGATAATGGAAAGAAGACTTAAAGATACCGGAGATGAAATTTCTGATATTATTTTAATAGATGGAGGAAAGGGACAACTCAATGCAATATTAGAAGTATTTGAGAGATTAAATATAAAACCAAAGGCTTTAGTGGCTTTAGCTAAAAAGGAGGAAGAAATTTATATTCCAAATAGAAAGAAACCTATAAAATTAGATAAATCTTCTCCTGCTCTACATATATTACAAAGAGTTAGAGATGAGGCTCATAGATTTGCTTTAACTTATCACAGAAAATTAAGAAAGAAAAAAATTTTAGAAAGTAAATCTCTAAAAATTAAAGGATTAGGAGAAAAGAGATGGAGGATATTATTAGAGAAATTTCATTCCATAGATGAGATGAAAAAAGTTCCTAAGGAAGAATTTTTAAATATAAATGGGATTCCTAAAACCTTAGGAGAAAGGATTTATCAATATTTACATAGTCAAGATTAAAAAAATTTTTTGACAAATTTAACCAAAAAGAGTATATGATGTATAATTTTATTTGAAAGGAGGGTATGCGATGGAAGTAATATTAGGAAACGAAAAGGTAAAAAGAGGACTTGCACAAATGTTAAAAGGTGGAGTAATAATGGACGTTACTAATGCCGAACAAGCAGAAATAGCTGAATCTGCTGGAGCTGTTGCTGTTATGGCTTTGGAAAGGGTTCCTGCAGACATAAGAGCCCAAGGTGGGGTAGCTCGAATGGCAGATCCAAAGAAGATAAAGGAAATAATGTCCGCTGTTAGCATTCCTGTCATGGCAAAGGTAAGAATTGGCCACTTTGTTGAGGCACAAATATTAGAAGCCCTTGGAGTTGATTTTATAGATGAAAGTGAAGTTTTAACTCCAGCAGATGAAAAATATCATATAAATAAACATTTATTTAAAGTTCCTTTCGTTTGTGGAGCAAGGGATTTGGGTGAGGCCTTAAGAAGGATTGCAGAAGGTGCAGCAATGATTAGGACAAAAGGGGAGGCAGGAACAGGAAACGTAGTTGAAGCAGTAAGACATATGAGACAAATAATGGACGAAATAAGATCTTTAGCTCTTATTCCTGATGAAGAATTAGTTACTAAAGCAAAGGAATTAGGGGCTCCTTTGGAGGTCTTAATAGAAACTAAGAAATTGGGAAGACTTCCCGTTGTGAATTTTGCAGCTGGAGGTATTGCAACTCCTGCAGATGCTGCATTAATGATGCACTTAGGTGCAGATGGGGTTTTTGTTGGTTCTGGAATATTTAAATCCAAGGATCCAAGAAAGAGGGCAAGGGCAATAGTTTTAGCTGTAACTTACTATAATGATCCTGAGGTCCTTGCCGAAATTTCTGAGGATTTAGGAGAGCCTATGCCTGGAATTGATGTCCGACAACTTTCAGAAAAAGAGTTACTACAGATTAGGGGTTGGTAATTAATATGAAGATAGGAATTTTAGCTATTCAAGGTTCTGTAGAAGAACATAAGGTAATTTTAGAAAAACTGGGAATAGAGAATGTCTTAGTAAAAAAAGCAAAGGATTTAGATACTATAGATGGCTTAATATTGCCAGGAGGCGAAAGTACTACTTTAATACATATATTAAAAACGATGGACATCTTTGAATATCTTAAGGAAAAAATTAAGAAGGGCCTTCCTGTGCTTTCCACTTGCGCTGGTTTGATTATTCTTGCAAAACAAATTGAGAATTATCCTAATCAAAATTCTTTAGATGTATTAAATATTACCCTATCTCGCAATGCTTATGGTCGTCAGAGAGAAAGTTTTATAACCTATCTTCCTATTCCTATATTGGGAGATGAACCCTATGAAGCAGTGTTTATTAGGGCTCCAAAGATAATAAAAACTGGAGAAGGAGTTAAAATTCATGCAACCTTTCAAGATAGTCCTGTTTTTGTGGAAGAGGGAAATATTTTAGGACTTACCTTTCATCCTGAGCTTACTAATGATTTAAGAATTCACAAATATTTTCTAAGTAAAATGAGGTAAAGTTTATGTTATGTCAAAATTGTAGAAAAAAACCTGCCGAAGTAATTATAGAGATAAATGATGAAAATAAAAAAGAAAGAATTTCTTTGTGTAGAGATTGTTTTAAAGATTATTATCATCAATTTCTGAAAGATACCTTTAAGGAACTATTACATATTGTTGAAGAAAATTTCTTTAAATATAATGATTATTGTCCATATTGTGGAAAAAGCTGGAAAGAAATCGAGGAAAGTAAAAAGATAGGATGTATAAATTGCTACAAAACTTTTAAAGAAAGATTAAATGGTATCTTAGAGAAAATACATGGAAAGAAGAAATATAGAGGAAAAGCTCCAAAATCATCAGGAGAAAAATTAGAAGAGATTATGAAAAATAGAATATTACTTTCAAAGGCTATCGAAGAGGAAAATTATGAAAAAGCTGCAGAGATTAGAGATTATCTAAAAAAGTTAAAAAAAGGCTGAAAATGAATGAAATTTATAAGTATTTAGGCTGGATAAGAGAGGATCATCAATATAGAGATATTTTTGTGAGAACTAAAATCCGCCTAATGAGAAATGTGGCGGATTTTCCTTTTCCTAATCAAATAGATAATATAAAAAGAAAGGTATTTTTAAATAAAGTAGAATGGTTATTTAATAATAGTAATGTCTTTGAGGGATTTGAGTTTATCCCCCTGAATAAACAAACTTTAAGGATTAAATACCTCTTTTTGGAAAAGGGAGTTCTTAATGAAGATCCAAAAGAGGATGGCAAGAGCATATTAATTAACAAAAAAGGAGACCTCAGTATATTGATTAATGAAAATGATCACTTTCAATTGCAAAAAACTGTTTCAGGTTTTGAATTTGAAAATTCTTTAAATCACCTATATGAATTAGAAGAGAGGCTCTCAGAATATTTTGAATTTGCCTTTGATTCCAATATAGGTTATTTAACTTCCTCAATAGAAAATATTGGTCTTGGAATAAAAATAACCTTTTGGGTTCATCTTCCAGGACTATCCCAAGAAGATGAAGTTCTTGATTTAATGAGATCTTTTAAACCTTCAAAAATATATATGAAAGAAGTTTATAAAAATGAGGATTATTCAGTAGGAAATTTATTTGAAGTTTCTATAGATGAAGGATTTTCTACCCCAAAAAGATTAATTTCCAAGGTAAAAAGAGTTGTAGAAAAGATAATTAATCGAGAAAGAGAGGCAAGAAAAATTTTGTTAACAGAAAGAAGGATTATTGTTGAAGATACTGTTTATAAGTCCTTAGGACTTATAAATTATAGTAAAATTCTTAGCTTTAGAGGAGCAGTGGAATTGTTATATAACTTAAGATTAGGAGCTTCATTAAATATTATATCAATTCCCCTAAAATTAATTGATATTCTTTCCATTTTTGTCCAGCCAAACCATATTCAATTAAGATATGGAAAGGAATTAAATTCTCCAGAAATGGAAATTTTGAGAGCAAATTTATTGCGTGATGTTTTCAAAAGTTATAAAATATCATAGGGAAGTGTATTAAAGGAGGTGTATCTTATATGATGGACAAACTAACACAGAGAGCATATAGGGTATTATTGTTGGCACAAGAAGAGGCACGACGTTTAAACTATTCCACAGTTGGAACAGAGCATATTCTATTGGGACTAATTCGTGAAGAAGGGGGAGTTGCTGCCCAAGCTCTTATCAATTTGGGTTTAGATCTTAATTATCTAAGAACAGAAATAGAACGCTTAATTGGACGGGGAGATGGAACCTCTTATGGTGCACTTCCCTTTACTTCCCGAGCAAAAAAGGTCTTAGAATATGCCTCTGAATCTGCCCAAGAATTAAATCATAATTATATTGGAACAGAACATCTTCTTTTAGGGCTTTTAAAAGAAGGAGAAGGTGTTGCTGCTCATGTATTAGAAGGTATGGGGGTAAGATTAGAAGATGTAACTGTGGAAATTCTTAAAATCTTAGGAGAACCTATTGAGCCTAATAGATTAAAAAATAAGTTCCTTTCTACATCTAGAAAAAAGAGACCAATTACTGCAACTTTAGATGAATTTGGAAGAGATCTTACCCAATTGGCAAGACAAGGGAAATTAGATCCTATAATTGGCAGAGAAAAAGAATTGGAAAGAATAATACAAATTCTTAGTAGAAGAACAAAAAATAATCCAGTACTTATAGGAGAACCAGGAGTTGGAAAAACTGCAATTGTTGAAGGATTAGCCCAAAAAATTATTATGAATGAAGTTCCAGATGTCCTTTTAAATAAAAAAATTATTGCCTTAGATATGGGGACAATAATTGCTGGCACAAAATATAGAGGTGAATTTGAAGAAAGAATGCAAAGGATTATTGAAGAAGTAAAGATGTCAAAGGATATTATTCTATTTATTGATGAAATCCATACATTAGTAGGGGCAGGAGCTGCAGAGGGAGCAGTTGATGCAGCTAATATTTTAAAACCTTCTCTTGCAAAGGGAGAAATTCAACTTATTGGAGCTACCACTCCTACAGAGTATAGAAAATACATTGAAAAGGATGGTGCTTTAGAGAGAAGATTTCAGCCTGTCAGAGTGATGGAACCCACATACGATGAAACTATAAAGATCCTTAAGGGATTAAGAGAAAGGTATGAGAACTTCCACCATGTTAGAATTCCTGATGAAACTATAGAGGAAGCTGTTAAGCTCTCAGTAAGATATATTAATGATCGTTTCCTTCCCGATAAAGCTATTGATATTATTGATGAAGCATCTGCAAGGGTAAGATTAACGAGGCCAAAATCTATTGCACACAGCAATTTGGAAAGAGAACTTGAGAGAATAAAAGAGCAAAAAGAGATTGCAATAAGAAATCAAAATTTTGAAAGAGCAGCTCAATTGAGAGATGAGGAGAGAAAATTAGAAGAATATATTAGAGGCTTTTTAAATTCCACATCTATTTCAGAAAGGATTGTAACTCCAGAAGATGTAGCCCAAGTGGTATCTGCGTGGACAGGTATTCCTGTTGCTCAATTGTTAATTGAAGAGAGAGAAAGACTTTTAAGAATGGAAGAGGAACTACATAAAAGAATTATATCTCAAGATGAAGCAGTAAGAGTAGTGTCAAAGGCAATTAGAAGATCTCGCTCAGGAATTAAAGATCCAAAGAGACCAATTGGAGTATTTCTATTCTTAGGTCCTACTGGAGTGGGAAAAACAGAATTGGCAAGGGCATTAGCAGAATATCTATTTGGAAATGAGAATGCCCTTATACGTTTTGATATGTCTGAATATATGGAAAAGCATAGTGTATCGAGATTAATAGGAGCCCCTCCTGGATATGTAGGATATGAAGAGGGAGGGCAATTGACAGAAAAAGTTCATAGAAGACCTTATTCTGTAATACTTTTTGATGAAATTGAAAAGGCTCATACAGATATCTTCAACGTCTTACTACAAATTATGGATGATGGACAATTAACTGATGGCCATGGAAGGAGAGTAGATTTTAAGAACACTATTCTAATTATGACTTCTAACTTTGGAGCAGAATACTTTAAACAAGAAACTACTCTTGGCTTTGCATCAAAAGAAGACAAAGAAAAATCCTTTGAGAAAATTAAAGATCTTATTCTGAGCGAGATAAAAAAATATTTCCGTCCCGAATTTTTGAACCGATTAGATGAAATTGTATTCTTCCATCCATTATCTCGAGATGATTTAAGAAGGATTGTAGAACTTCTACTTAAGCCCATTGCAGGAAGATTAATGGAGAAGAAGATCACCCTTGAAGTAGATGAAGAAGTTAAGAACTTCTTAGTGGAAAAAGGATATGATCCTTTCTATGGTGCAAGACCATTAAAGAGAACTATTCAAAATTATCTGGAAGATCCTTTAGCAGAGCTACTTCTTGAGGGAAGATTTAAGGAGGGAGATATTGTAAGAGCAGAATTAGATAAAGAAAATAATAAAATAGAATTTAGAAATGTATCTTTGGTAGTTAATAGATGAGAAAGAGAATTGAATGGTAAAGTTAAAGGTAAAATATATTTGTCAAATATGTGGGTATGAGTCCATAGGATGGTTAGGAAAATGCCCTAATTGTGGTTCTTTTGGATCTTTAACTGAAATTAAAGAAGAGGATGTAGAAAAGGTAGAGGAAAGAAAAGATATAAAAACTTTTTTAATTGATGAGATAGAATCAGAAGAAAGTAAAAGGCTAAAAAGTGGATTAAAGGAATTTGATGATCTTTTAGGGGGAGGAATAGTTCCAGGATCCCTCATTCTCCTTGCAGGGGAACCTGGAATTGGAAAATCTACTTTACTTCTTCAATTAGCTTTTTCTTTAGAGGAAAAAGGTTTTCCAGTGTTATATGTTTCTGCTGAAGAATCTTTATCTCAAATAAGATTTCGAGCAGAAAGAATTTCGGATAAGATTCCATCTGTTAAATTTTTACCCGAAAATCAATTAGAGAACATCTTAGAGGTATTAAAATCTAACAATTTTTTAGTAGTTATAATAGATTCAATTCAAACAATTTATTCTAATAATCTTTCTACTTCTCCAGGAGGAATTGTACAGGTTAGAGAGTGTACTTCGAGGCTTATGAATTTTGCAAAAAGCACAAACACTGCAATATTTCTTGTGGGACATATCACAAAGGAAGGAGATATAGCTGGCCCTAAAACTTTAGAACATTTAGTAGATGTAGTTTTATACTTAGAAGGGGACAGATATCAAGAATTAAGAGTCCTTAGAGCTATTAAAAATAGATTTGGTCCCACCAACGATCTTGCTTTATATGAAATGAGAGACTCAGGTCTTAAGGAAATCTTAGATGTATCAAAAAAGCTATTGGAGGAGAGAAACAAGAATATTTCTGGGGCATTAGTGGTTCCAATTATGGAGGGAACAAAACCTATATTAGTTGAACTTCAATCTTTAATAAGTAGAAGTAATACCACTTTCCCAAGAAGAATTAGTATTGGCATAGATATAAACAAGTTAGCTTTAATTCTTGCAATTCTTGAAAAAAAATTAAACTTAAAATTACAGGATAAAGATGTATTTTTCAATGTAGTGGGAGGAATAAAAATTAATGAACCTGCAGTAGATTTAGGTATTGCCTTCTCTATTTTTTCTTCCTACTACGATATTGTTTTCCCTGAGGATACAGTGGTAATTGGGGAATTGGGATTAGGAGGAGAAATTAGATCTGTAGGAAATATTGAAAAAAGGTTAAAGGAATCGCAAAAATTAGGATTTAAAAGGGTGATTCTTCCAAAAAGTAAATTGTCAAAAAACTTTGAGAACCTTATATTATATCCTATTTCAGATATTTATGAGGGAATAAAAATTATTTGGGGAAATAAATGGCTGAGTTAAAGAAATTCGCAATTGGTGCTATAAAGACTGTTGCTCCTGGAACTCAATTAAGAGAAGCCTTAGATCAGATAGTAAGAGCAAAGACAGGAGCTCTTATAGTTATTGGAGATTTAGAAAAAATTAAACCATTACTAAATGGGGGGTTCCCTTTAGATATTGATTTTTCCCCAAATAGACTTTATGAACTTTCCAAAATGGATGGAGCTATTATTCTTAGTAAAGACTGTAAAAAAATACTTTTTGCAAATGTAATCCTACTCCCAGATACAAAAATTCCTTCTCAAGAGACTGGAGCAAGACATGCAACTGCTGAAAGAGTTGCAAGGCAAACGGGACAATTGGTCATTAGTGTCTCTCAAAAAAAGGATACTATTACCCTTTATCAAAGTGATTGGAAGTATGTATTAAGAGATGTAGAAGAAATATTAGCAAAAGCAACTCAAGCATTACAAACATTAGAAAGATATAGAAGTATATATGATGAATTTCTTCAAAGATTAAATGCATTGGAAATAGAAAATCAGGTTACTTTATTAGAAGTTATTTTATTCCTACATAAAGTAGGAATGCTTTTAGCTGTGGGAAAAGAGGTAGAAAATTATCTTATTGAATTAGGATCAGAAGGAAGATTAATAGAACTTCAGCTTGAAACCTTGATAGCAGGCGTCCCTGAGGAAGGTCTTTTAACTGTTAGAGATTACGCTAAAATGAATGAGGATTATGACAATATCTATAGAAACCTTTTAAATAATTTTAAAGGGGATTTTCAAAGTTTTTCAACGATTGCTGGGGAGATAATGGGTTATACAAAAGAAGAAATTGAATTAAATATTACTGTTGTTCCAAGGGGGTATAGACTACTAAGTAGATTATCCTTTATTCCCAGCAATGTAATGGAAAATCTTGTAAAGCATTTTGGTATTTTGCCACGAATTCTTGAAAGCTCTTTAGAAGATCTTGATAATATTGAGGGAATAGGGGAGGTGAGAGCAAAAAGAATTAAAGAGGGATTAACAAGACTTCAGAAATCTGTTTTAATCATATAATCATTATTTATTCCATTTATATAAATTTTGGAGGATGAATTTTTTATGAAAAAAGAAGTGAAGTTATTGTTAGCAACAAATATTTTCCCCTTTATAGGATTATTTATTATATCTCTTTGGATTATACTCGGCGGAAACAAGAATATAGCTTTATATTTGACATTGATATTTTTCTTTCTTTTTATTTTTGGGTTTTATTACTTTTATGTTAGGAGAAGAATTTTTTCTGATATTCTTAATTTTCCATCGGTGAAGATTTTAGATACCAGCGTAATTATTGATGGAAGAATTGTTGATATTTTAAAAACCAATTTTATAGAGGGAAAAATTGTAATTCCTCGTTTTGTTCTAAAAGAACTACAGCAATTAGCAGATTCCTCAGAATCTCTAAAAAAGAATAGAGGAAGATATGGTTTAGATAATCTAAGTAAAATAAGAAAAGAATTGAAGGAACAAGTTATAATTGTAGAAAAAGATTTTACAAATATTCATAGTGTAGATTCAAAACTTGTAAAATTAGCAAAGATATTAAATGGAAAAATAATTACAAATGATTACGGATTAAATAAATTAGCTAAAATTGAAGGAATAACTGTTCTAAATATAAATGAATTAGCAAATGCTTTAAAACCCATTTATTTGCCTGGAGAAGAATTACAAATAAGCATATTAAAAGAAGGAAAAGAAGTAGGACAGGGAGTTGGATATTTAGAAGATGGAACTATGGTTGTGGTGGAAAATGGGAGAAAATATATTGGTTCCACTTTAAGAGTTGTAGTTACAAGTGTATTTCAGACTGCTGCAGGGAGAATAATTTTTGCAAGAGTAAAAGAGGAAAGAAGATTTGGTTAAGAAGATTTTAGGAATTATTTTAGCAGCAGGAAGAGGAGAAAGATTTGGGAAAGAAGATAAACTTCTTCAGGATTTAATGGGGAAGCCAGTAATATATTACCCTCTTTTTACTTTGGAAAAGGTTGATGAGATAAATGAAATTGTAATAGTTAGCAATAAAGAAAAAAAGAATTTACTAAAAGATCTTGTAAAAAAATGGAACTTTAAAAAGGTAAGAGAGATAATCGAGGGTGGAAAAGAAAGACAGGATTCAGTATACAATGCTTTAAAAACCTTTTCCTCTTATGACTATGTTTTGATTCATGATGGGGCAAGACCATTAATAAAAGAAGAGTTGGTAAAAAGAGTTATTCAAGAGGGCTTAGAAAAAAAGGCTATTATTTCTGGAATTCCTGTTAAGGATACTATTAAATTAATATCCTCTATGAAGGTAGAGAAAACTCTTCCCCGAGAGAAATTATGGCAGATTCAAACCCCTCAATTTTTTGAATATTCATTAATATTAAAAGCCCATGAGAAAGCAAAAGAAGATAACTTTTATGGTACAGATGATGGAGTATTAGTAGAAAGATTAAATTATCCGGTTTATGTTGTTGAAGGAGAATGGTGGAATATTAAAATAACTACAAAGGAGGATTTATTTCTTGTTAGATGGTTAATGGAGAGAAAATTTTTAAAATAGGTCTAGGATACGATATTCATCCCTTTTCTGAGGGTAGGAAATTGATTTTAGGGGGTATAGAAATCCCTTATAAAAAAGGGTTAAAGGGACATTCCGATGGGGATGTTCTTATTCATGCAATTATGGATGCTTTACTTGGTGCTTTAGGACTTCCCGATATAGGTTTTTTCTTTCCCAATAATAATGAAAAATATAAAAACATAGAAAGTTCGGTTCTTTTGAAAGAAGTATTAAAAATGGTTAAGGAAGAAAATTTTAAAATTGAAAATATAGATGCAGTGATCATTGCGGAAGAGCCTAAAATTCTACCCTATAGGGAGAGAATTATTTCCAATTTATCTTATCATCTTTCTATTTCTCAAGAAAATATCAGTATAAAAGCAACAACTAATGAAGGGATAGGTTTCATAGGAAAAAAAGAGGGAATAGCTGTTTTAGCAGTAGCTTTATTATCAAAGGAAAAGAAATATGAAGGATAAAATTTATGGCAAAAACACTGTTCTTGAAGCCTTAAAAGGAGATATAAGTATTAATAAGATTCTTGTTTCCAAGAATATCCATAAAGATAAAAAGATTATCGATATTATAAATTTGGCAAAGGATAAAGGTATTCCTATTCAATTTGTAGAAAAGGAATGGATTGATAAAGAGAGCAATGGAAAATCCCAAGGGGTTTTAGCATATATCTCGCCAATAAGATATTATGAATGGGAGGATGTTCAGAGTTCAATTGATTCTTCAAGAGACTTTATCGTAATTTTAGATCATGTTCAAGATCCTCAAAACTTAGGGTCTGCTATAAGAACCTCAGAATTTGGGGGAGCAAAGGTACTTGTTATTCCTAAAGTAAGATCTGCTCAAATATCTTCTTTAGTATTTAAGGTATCTGCTGGAGCCTTAAGTTATTTGCCTGTTGTAAGAGTAGTAAATATCTCTCAATTTTTAAGAAACTTAAAAAATGATGGATGGTTCATTGTTGGAGCTGACTTAAATACAGATTTGTTATATAATCAAGTAGAATATAAATTTCCTTTAGCTTTAGTCATTGGAAGTGAGGGAGAAGGATTACATAGATTGGTAAAACAAGAATGTGACATATTAGTAAAGATACCAAGATTTGGAAGGGTTGATTCTCTAAATTTATCTGTTGCCTTAGGAATTTTAATTTATAAAATTAGGGAAAGTTTATGAAGGATATATTTACAGATTTTCTCTTTTATTTGCAATATGAAAGAAATTTATCATCAAATACTTTTTTATCTTATAGAAAGGATCTATTAGATTTCGTAAATTTTTTAGAAAAAAATAACATTAATTTTGTAGATTTTAATAGGAAAATATGGCAAAAATATTTAGAAAATCTATACTCTAAATATACACCAAGATCTATATCTCGAAAGATCTCTGCAATAAGAACATTCTTTAAATTCCTTACAAGAGAGGGATATATAAAAAAGAACTATGCAAATTTTATTAGTAATCCTAAAATTCCTCAATATCTTCCTTCTTTTTTAGAAGAAGATGAGATTTTAAAAATTTTAAATCTTCCTGATCCTACAACCCCCTTAGGACGAAGAAATCAAGCTATATTAGAATCTTTGTATGCAGGAGGATTCAGGGTTTCAGAACTTGTAACCCTAAATTTAGAAGATGTAGACTTAAAGAGGGGACTAATTAGGTGTTTTGGAAAGGGTAATAAAGAAAGAATTGTTCCTATAGGTGAATATGCAAAGGAGAGTTTAGAAAAATATTTAGAAGTAAGGACATATTTTAGACCAAAAGAAAATGAAAAAGCTTTGTTTTTAAATAAAAAAGGGAGAAGAATAAGTAGACAAGGGATATGGCTAATAATAAATAAATATAAAAAAATCTTAAATCTTCCCAAGAAAGTTTCTCCTCACACTTTTAGACATAGTTTTGCTACTCATCTTTTATCTAGGGGGGCAGATATAAGGATTGTTCAAGAACTTTTGGGACATTCAAATATTTCTTCTACTCAAATTTATACTCATATAACTTCAAATAGATTGCATGAAGTTTATAAAAGGTCCCATCCCTTGTCAAGGAAAATAAGATGAAAAGAGTAATTTTAATTGTTTTAGATGGCGTAGGAATTGGAGAACTTCCTGATGCCTATAAATTTAATGATCAGGGAAGTAATACATTAGCAAATATTGCAAAAGCAATAGGGGGATTAAATCTCCCTAATCTGGAAAAGTTAGGTCTTTCCAATATATTTCCAATTCTTGGAATAAGAAAACAAGAAAAACCCTTTTCCTATTTTGGTAAGATGGCAGAGAAATCTCCTGGCAAGGATACTACTACAGGTCACTGGGAAATTGCAGGAATAATTTTAGATAAGCCCTTTCCTGTTTATCCCAATGGCTTTCCCAAGGAGATCATAGAGAAATTTGAAAAAGAAATTGGAAGAAAAGTCTTAGGGAATTATCCATCATCAGGAACAGAAATAATTAATAAATTAGGAGAAGAGCATATAAAAACTGGATATCCTATAGTGTATACCTCTGCAGATAGTGTCTTTCAAATAGCAGCCCATGAAGAAGTTATTCCCATCGAGGAACTTTATAGAATATGCGAGATTGCAAGAAACATTCTTCAAGGAGAGCATAAAGTAGCAAGGGTTATTGCAAGACCATTCTTAGGAGAAAAAGGAAATTTTTATAGAACTTCAAGAAGAAAGGATTTTTCTTTACCTCCACCAAGAAAGACATTATTAGATTATTTAAAGGAAGAGGGGAAAGATGTTATTGGTATTGGAAAAATTGAAGATATTTTTGCAGGTAGAGGAGTCACACTAAGTTTACATCAGGAAAACAATAAAGAAGGGATGGAAAATATAATTAAAGCATTGAATATCTTAAGGGAGGGTATAATTTTTGCAAATCTTGTAGATTTTGATATGCTATATGGACATAGAAATAATATAGAAGGATTTGCTAAGGCATTAGAAGAATTTGATTCCTTTATTCCAAAGATTTTATCTTTATTAAAACATGAAGATATATTGATAATTACTGCAGATCATGGGTGTGATCCGACTACAGAAAGTACTGATCATTCTCGGGAATATGTTCCTTTATTAATATACTCACCAAGATTTTTGAAACCTAACTCCTTGGGGATACAGTCTTCCTTTTCAAATCTTGGTAAAACTATTGCAGATTATTTTAAAATAGAAAATGACTTAGATGGAGAAAGTTTTTTAGAAAAACTTATATGAGGTGAATTTATGAGAATGGTGGATATCATAATAAAGAAAAGAAATGGAGAAAAATTAAGTAGAGAAGAAATTGAGTTTTTAATTGATAAATATTTAGAAAATGAAATACCCGACTATCAAATGTCTGCATTATTAATGGCAATTTATTTTAGGGGTATGGACGATGAAGAAACTACAATACTCACTGAGAAGATGGCAAATACTGGTAAAATAATAGACCTCTCCGAAATAGAGGGAATAAAAATAGATAAACATAGTACTGGTGGGGTTGGAGATAAAACAACCTTAGTATTTGCTCCATTAATATCTGCATATGGATTCCCTATTGCAAAAATGTCTGGAAGAAGTTTAGGACATACAGGTGGAACAATAGACAAATTAGAGTCGATTCCAGGATTTAGGACAAATTTAACCCTTGAAGAAGTGATTAATCAAGTTAAAAAAATTGGAATATCAATAGTAGGACAAACAGAAAATTTGGTACCAGCAGATAAAAAAATTTATGCTTTAAGAGATGTAACAGGAACTGTAGATTCTATCCCTTTAATTGCCAGTAGTATTATGAGTAAGAAAATTGCAGGAGGTTCTGATATTATTGTGTTAGATGTAAAGGTGGGAAAGGGAGCTTTTATAGAATCTATCGATAAAGCAGAAAAGTTAGCAACATTGATGGTAAATATTGGAAGAAGATTGGGCAAAAAAATTTCTGTAGTAATATCTAATATGGATGAACCCTTAGGAAACACAGTGGGAAATTCTTTAGAGGTTATAGAAGCAATAGAAACTTTAAAGGGATATGGACCATCTGATTTAAAGGAATTAGTTATTAATCTTGGGGTTCAGGCAGTTTTATTATCTGGTAAAGAAAAAGATGAGGAAAAAATTAGAAGAGACTTAGAGAATTTGATAAAGAATGGCTCTGCATTAAAAAAATTTAGAGATTTAATAGTTGCCCAAGGAGGAAATGATGAAGTGATTGATAATTATAAATTATTTCCCCAAGCTAAAATTCAAAAGGAAATTTTTTCAAGAGAAGAAGGATATATAACTAAAATGGATGCTTATCTTATTGCAAAAAGTGTTATGGCTTTAGGGGCGGGAAGAGATAAAAAAGATGATGTTATTGATCTTTCTGTAGGGATAAAAATTCATAAAAAATTAGGGGATAAAGTTGAGAAAAATGAGCCAATTGTTACATTTTTTGCTAATGATTCTTCTAAGTTATCAATAGCTCAGGAAATTTTTAAAAATGCGTATAAAATTGGAAAAGATAGAATAGATAAAAGATTAATTTTAAAAATAATAAAATAGGGGGAAATTTATGATTTTTAATATAGGAAGTTTTCAAGAACTTATATGGAGATTGATGGCAATCTTATTTGCCATTACAATTCATGAATTTTTTCATGGAAAGGTTGCAGATTGGGAAGGGGATCCAACCCCTCGTCTTTCTGGCAGGTTAACCTTAAATCCCATTGCTCATATTGATCCTATTGGATTTTTGATGCTAATTTTTTTTCGATTTGGATGGGCAAAACCTGTTCCTGTAAATTTTTATAATCTAAGAAGGGGAAGGAAAAGTGTAATATTAGTTTCCCTTGCAGGCCCCTTATCCAATATAATCTTTGCTTTTTTATTAAGTTTATTTTGGAGGTTTAATCTAAATCTTCCAGTAAATTTCATAAGATTTTCTATAGAATTGGCTATCCTAAACTTATATCTTGGAATTTTTAATCTTATTCCTATTCCTCCTTTAGATGGATCTCACATCTTAGAATCCTTACTCCCTTATTCCTATAGACATTATTTTGATTTTTTAAGGATTTATGGATTTTTTATTTTAATTCTTTTAATATCTACAGGATTATTATTAAAAATAATTCGACCAGTTTTATATTTTTTTATTTATCTTTTGGGACTTTTTTAATATAATTTTGTTAAAATCCCAATAATTATGGAGGAGAGTCTAAATGAAGATAGGAAGAATTCTTTCTGGCATGAGACCAACAGGTAAACTTCATTTAGGTCATAAATTGGGGGTATTAGATAATTGGGTAAAATTACAAGACTCCTATGAGTGCTTTTTTGAGATTGCTGATTGGCATGCCCTTACCACCCACTATAAAGAAACAGAGAGTTTAAAAGATAATATTTTCCAAATGGTATGTGATTGGCTAAGTGTAGGAATTAATCCAAATAAAAGTATAATTTTTAGACAGTCAGATGTTTTAGAGCATAGTGAGCTTTTTATTTTATTTTCTATGTTTGTTCCATTACCATGGCTCGAAAGAAATCCCACTTATAAGGAACAGTTGAGGGAAATAGAGGGAAGAGATCTTTTTACCTATGGATTTCTGGGATACCCAGTTCTACAGGCAGCAGATATTCTTATATATAGAGCAGATACTGTTCCTGTAGGAGAGGACCAACTACCTCATTTAGAGCTTACGCGAGAAATAGCTCGAAGGTTTAATTATCTCTACAAGCCTATATTTCCAGAACCTCAAGCAAAGCTTTCAGATGTTCCAGCTTTAATAGGAACTGATGGAAGAAGAATGCATAAAAGTTATGGAAATACTATACCTCTTGATACAGAAGAAGAGGATCTTAAAAATATTGTAAAGAATATGGTAACAGATCCTGCAAGGGTAAGAAGGAGTGATCCAGGACATCCCGAGGTTTGTCCTGTATTTTCCTATCATAAGATATTTAATATTAAAGAGGTTGATTACATTTCTAATGCTTGTAAAACAGCAGAAATTGGATGTGTAGAGTGCAAAATGAAACTTTTTGTTAAACTTAACGAGTTCCTAACACCTTCTCGAGAAAAAAGAAAATATTATATGGAACATCCAAAGGAAGTATGGGATATTATTTATGAAGGAAATAGAAAGGCAAGAGAAGAAGCCCAAAAAACTATGGATTTAGTAAGGGAGGCAATGGGGATAAAGATTTGGAAATAATTTATAATCCCTTTTATATAATAAAAGAAATTATAAATAATGAGATTAATTCAAGAGTCTTTCCATTAAAAGAGATCATTGAGCAATATGAAAAATTAAATAAGAAAAAAGGGAAAGATCTAGAACTTACTACATATTTCTTAGATGTAATAGTAGATATTTTAGAGATTAAACTGAAAAACTTTTTTCCTCAAGAGAAACAAATTAGGGATAAACAGGAAAGATCAATTATTTTTGTCTATAATAATAAAAATTGGGAGAGGATAAGAAATTATTTAGAAAAACAAGAGGAAAAGGGGATAAGAGTTTTTTTTAGAGAAAGAAGGAATGAGTTTTACTTAGATGAAAAGGAAAAGATAAATATTACAAAAATCTACAAAACTTGGTTAAATTCAAAGAAATATAAAAATTATTCTTTTAATTTTCCAAGGGAAATATATAGAATCGAGGATAAAATGGAGGAGATATTAAAAAAGACTAAAAATAAAATACCTTTTTCAGAAATTATAAAAGGCTCATCTAAATTAGAAATAATATATTATTTTCTTGCTTTATGTGAATTAGTAAATCAAGGATTAATTAAAGCTTATCAAAAGGAATTTTTTGATGAGATTTTCTTAGAAAGAAGTTTTGAATATGCAAGAGTATAGAAATCTTTTAAAGAAACAAATAGAAGGATTAATCTTTATCTCTAATAAACCTGTAAGTTCTTCTGAAATCTCGAAATTTTTGGGGATAGATGAAGGAGAAGTTTTAGAAATATTAGAAGAATTAGAAAGGGATTATAAAGAGAGAGGAATAAATTTATATAAAATTAATGGAAGATATGAATTTGGAACTTCTCCTGATATTTCTGATTTTTTATTAAAATTTTTAAAAGAAAAACGGGAGAAACTTAGTAAATCTGCACTTGAAATATTGTCAATTATAGCATATCATCAACCTATAACAAAAGCTGAAATTGATGCATTAAGGGGAATAAAAAGTGATGGAATAATTCATAGTTTGTTGGAAAAGGGATTAATAAAGATAATAGGTAAAAAAGATACTCCTGGAAGACCATTTCTTTATGGTGTTTCCGAAAAATTTTATAAATATTTTTTAATTGAAGATGAAAAACAATTAAAAGATTTTGAGGAATTAGAATGAAAACTCTTGGAGAGCTTTTTAGAAGGGAAAGGGAAGCTCAAAATAAAAATTTAAAAAAAATTGCAATAGAATTAAAGATCTCTTTAAGATATTTAGAGGCTTTAGAATTAGATAAATTTGATGAGATTGATCTTGCAGATATTTATAAAAAGGGAATTGTTAGGAAGTATGCAAGATATTTAAAAATAAATGAAAACCAAGCTCTTGAGTTATATAAACAACAATATGTAAAACCTATCTTAGAAGAGACTAAAAAGGAAGAGAAAAAGGAACAAAATTTTATTTTTTTAATCTACGTAATTGTAGGAGTTATAATCTTAATATCTATATATTTGGGTTATAGAGGTACTTTAAAACCGAAATCTTCCCCTCAAACTTTCGTTCAAACCTATACCCTTCCTTCTTTTACTGAAAGTATAAAGGAAACCTATACTCCAACAGTAGTTTCTGATATTCAAAAAAAGGAATTAATTCCTAATATAAAAATCATAGCTTTTGATAGAACATGGATAAGGGCAATTTATGATGATAAAGTCGTTTTTGAAGGAATATTGAATAAGGGGGATACGAAGACTTTTACTTATTCCTATCTTGATCTCCATATAGGAAATGCAGGTGGTATTGAGATATTTTATAATGATAAAAGTTTAGGAATTTTAGGTAAAAAAGGAGAAGTAATAATTAGAAGAATACCATGAAGAAGGCAAGAATTATCTCCTTAGGATGCGCTAAAAATTTAGTAGATACTGAAATATTGATGGGAATGCTTAAAGAGAAGAATTATGATTTTACTCCTATTGAAGAGGAGGCAGATTTGATTCTTATAAATACTTGTGCATTTATATCACCTGCCTCAAAAGAGACAGAAGAAAACATTTTGGAGCTCTTTAAATATAAAAAGTTGGGAAAAAAAATAATAGTATGTGGTTGCTATGTGGAGAGATTCAAGGATAAGTTAAGAGAATTTTTCCCTTTTGTAGATCTTTTTGTTGGACCTGGAGAATATGAAAAATTTAATATTTATCTTGAGAATTCAAGTTCTCAAAATATATTTTCAAGTCCTGCTTCTAATTTTTTATATACCAATAGTCATAAAAGATTTCATATAACGCCAAAGCATTGGACATATGTAAAAATATCAGAAGGATGTAATAATTTTTGTAATTATTGCACAATTCCCCAAATTAGAGGATCTTTGAGAAGCAGATCTATTAATGATATTGAAAGGGAAGTGAGAAATTTAGTGGACGAAGGTGTAAAGGAAGTAAATTTAATAGCACAGGATACTACAAGATATGGAGAGGATATCTATGGAAAACCATCTCTTTTGGAACTTTTAAGGATATTGGAAAAAATTTCTGGAGATTTTAGAATTAGAATTCTTTATTCTTATCCATCAAGATTAAATAACGAAATATTAGATTTTATTAAAAATTCTGAAAAAATTGTCCCCTACTTCGACATCCCATTACAACATGTAAATAATAATATTTTAAGATTAATGGGAAGAAATTACACAAAGGAACAAATCATAGATCTCTGGGAAAAGCTTAGAAAAACCTTTAAGGAATGTGTTTTAAGAACAACTTTTATTTTGGGATTTCCTGGGGAAGGAGATAAAGAATTTGAAGAGTTGTTAGATTTTATTGAAAATTATCCCTTTGAAAGGGTTGGAGTTTTTCCCTTTTATCCAGAAGTGGGAACAAAGGCATATAATTTTTCAAATCAGGTAGAAGAAAAAATTAAAAAGCAAAGGGTAGATATATTGATGAAAAAACAGCAAAAGATATCAAAAAAATTAAATGAAGCTTTGGTGGGAAAAGTTTTTGAAGTATTTATTGAGCAGAAGATAAATAATTATTATTTAGCAAGAAGTTTCAGAGAGGCTCCTGAAGTTGATCCCTGGATTATTATTCATGATTCTAATAAATTAAATATTGGAGAGAAAATTAAAGTAAGAATTGTAAAGGCAGGTATTTATGATTTATGGGGAAAAAAGGTTTAATTCCTAATTATCTGACTATTTCAAGAATTTTCTTGACTCTCCCTGTAATTATTTTTTTATTTTTTGATAAATTTTCTATTTTCGCTGGAATTTTGTTTTTTATTGCTATATTCACAGATTATCTGGACGGTAAGATTGCAAGAAGATATAATCAAGTTTCCAACTTAGGAAAATTCTTAGATCCCCTTGCAGATAAAATATTAGTATTAAGTATATTAATTGTTTTTGTAGATAAAAAGGAGATTCCCTTTTTTATTCCCATAATTATTCTTATTAGAGAATTTGCTATAACAGGCTTAAGAACAATCTTAGCTCAAAAGGGAGTTATTCTATCTGCATTAAGGGAAGGAAAGATTAAAACCTTTCTTCAAGACATAAGTATTTTATTTTATATCTTTAAATTTCCTGGGAAGGAAATATTATTGGCGTTAGCTATGTTTTTTACTATTTATTCAGGTATAGTTTATCTATCAAAGTATTGGAAAATCTTATCAGAGGAGAAGTTATGAAAAGATTATTTATTGCTATAGACTTACCCCTGGAAATAAAGAGGAAATTACATAAATGTGAGCAAGAATTAGCAAAATACATTCCACGAGGAGTTAAGTGGGTGGAACTGGAAAATCTTCATTTTACCATTCGATTTTTAGGAGAGACCGAAGAAGATAAGATACCTAATATAATAAAGATTATGGATGAGGTTTCCCAAGAATTAAGTCCTTTTAGTATTTCTTTAAAAGAATTGGGAGCTTTTCCCAGTTTTAAAAATCCAAGGGTTATTTGGATTGGAATTGAAAAGGGAGAAAAGGAGATGACAAATTTATTTAATAAACTTGAAAAGAAAATTATAGAGTTGGGATTTAAAAGAGAAGAAAAAGATTTTTCCCCTCATTTGACCTTAGGAAGAGTTAAAGAAAGAATTAAATGGGATGAAAAATGGAAGATTAATATTCTATATTTAGAATTTTTAGTAGAAGAAATAACTCTCTTTGAAAGTCAACTTACTCCTCAAGGACCTATTTATACTCCTCTTTATAAATGTAAATTCTCAAAAATCTATAAAAAACCTTAAAAAATCTTAAAAAAACAAGAATAAGGTTATAATTTTCCAAAATTTTCAGATTAATATTTATTAATCCTAAATTTTTCTTATATATCTCTTGCTAAATCTGAAAGTTAGTGATAAAATCTTTTGCGTAAAAATTTTTGAAAGGGGGCGAGACCAAAGTGAAAATGACTGGAAAATCTCTGGGGAGACATATCCTTGCAGAGATGTACAATTGTAACAAGGATCTACTAAATGATCTAACAAAAATTAAAGAGATTATGACAAAAGCTGCCATTTTAGCAGGAGCAGAGGTTGTGGAGGTGGTATTTCACCAATTTAATCCCTACGGGATAAGTGGTGTTGTTGTAATTTCTGAATCTCATCTTGCAATACATACTTGGCCAGAATATGGATTTGTAGCTGCAGATCTATTTACTTGTGGGGATCATGTAGATCCTTGGAAGGCTTTTGAATATCTAAATAAAGAATTACAAGCAGAACAGGTTATAACCTTTGAGGCAAGAAGAGGAATTTTACCTTTAGATGCTGAAAAGTTTTCATATAAATATAATAAGGTGGGTTGACTAACTTTTAAAAATAGGTGGATAAACAATGAATGTATATGGGTTAATTGAGAAAAACCATCCCAGTGAAATTCACTGGCATGGAATAGAGAGTTTCATTTTTGCCACAGAGACTCCATATCAAAAGATAGAGATTGTTGAAAGCCCTTTTTATGGGAGATGTCTTGTGCTGGATGGAAGAATTCAATCCAGTGAGAGGGATGAATTTATTTATCATGAAGCTCTAGTCCATCCCGCCTTAATTCTGCATCCGTCTCCCCAGAAGGTATTAATATTAGGAGGAGGAGAAGGAGCAACATTAAGAGAGGTTTTAAAATATAAACAGGTTGATAAGGTTGTGATGGTGGATATTGATGAAAAGGTTGTAAAGATATCTCAGGAGTTTCTTCCTCAATGGCATAAAGGTTCCTTTGAAGATAAAAGATTAAACTTAGTATTTAGAGATGCTAGGGATTATTTAGAGAAGACCGATGCCAAATTTGATGTAGTTATTAGTGATCTCTCAGAACCTATGAAGGGAAGTCCTGCAGTAAAGCTATTTACCTATGAATTCTATAATATTATAAAAGATCACCTAAATTCTGATGGTATATTTGTCATGCAAGCAGGAACATCCCACCATCTAAAAATTCATTTTCATTCGACAATGCACTCTACTCTTAAAAAGGTTTTTGACAAAGTGTTTTCTTACCAAGCTTATGTACCTGTCTATGATTTCATTTGGAGTTTTATTTTTTGTAGTGATAAAATAGATCCTAAGAATGTCTTAGAAGAAGAAATTAATAAGAGATTGGAAGAAAGAGATATTAAAGATTTAAGATTTTATGATGGTGAAACCCATAAAATGATGTTTTCTCTTCCAAAACATATAAGGAAAGCTTTGGAAGAAGAAAAAAATATTGCTTATGATTCAAATCCCCTTTATGCGGTAGAGGAATAAAAAATTTAGGAGGTCTTGATGTATTGTTGTGAAGATTGTCCCTATTATAAAGAGTGTTTAACTCATAAATTAGGTTGTTGCAATCGTTGCCCTCACTTTAATGATTGTTATGATACAAAAGAGAATTACAATTCAGAGTCTTAGGAGTAAAAAATGAATAGGAAAAAACAGGAAAAAATTATAAAGATTATAGCTATAATTATATCAATATTCTTCCTAATAAGTATCTTTATAGTTTGGGGAATGTATATATTCAGTAGATGAAATCTTCCCTTTCCTTTATTGGCTTTATGGGAAGTGGAAAGACAAGTGTTGGAAGGGAAGTTTCTCTTCTTTTAGAAATCCCCTTTTTAGATTTGGACGATTATATAGAAAAAAAATTAAGAACATCTATATATGATATATTCGAGAAAAAAGGAGAAGAATATTTTAGAAAATTAGAAACAGATGCGTTAAGGGAAGTTTTTTTACTCTTTCCCCAGTTAATTCTCTCTACAGGAGGAGGAATTGTTATAAAAGAAGAAAACAGAAAATTATTGAAAGAAAATAGTAAAATTATATATTTAAAGGGAAGTTTTGAGAATCTCATGGAACGATTGGAGATAGAAGAGGAGTATAAAAAGAGACCTCTTTTAAAAAAAGGAAAAGAAGAATTGTTAAAGCTTTGGACTGCAAGACTTTCTTTATATGAGTCTTGTGCTGATATTATTATAAATATAGATAATAAAACTATAGAAGAAATAACTTATGAAGTCATCAGGAGATTAAATTTATGATCAAAGTATTGATTTTAAATGGTCCTAATTTGAATCTATTAGGGAAAAGAAATCCTGAGGTATATGGAAGTATAAGTTTCCAAACCCTTAATAATTTAATATTAGAAAAGGCAAAAGAAAAGAAAATAGAAGTAGAAATAAAACAATCTAACTTTGAAGGACAGCTTATAGATTGGATCCAGGAATATAGGGATTGGGCAGACGCTATAATTATAAATCCCGGAGCTTTAACTCATTACAGTTACTCCTTAAGAGATGCCTTATTAGATTTTGGGAAACCTGTTGTAGAAGTTCATATAAGTAATATTTATAAAAGAGAGGAATTTCGTCGTCATTCAGTTATCTCAGATATTTCTTTAGGCCAGATATGTGGCTTTGGAATTAATAGTTATATTTTGGCTTTAGAGGCCATTTACTTATATTTCTCTACATAAGGTTTTTATGATATAATATTTAGAGTTCGGGGCGTAGCGCAGGGGTTAGCGCGTCCGTTTGGGGTGCGGAAGGTCGCTGGTTCGAGTCCAGTCGCCCCGACCATCTAATTTAAAATTACTTTCGGGGCGTAGCGCAGAGGTTAGCGCGCCTGCTTCGGGAGTAGGAGGCCGCTGGTTCAAGTCCAGTCGCCCCGACCATTTTCTAAATATGCAAAAATATATCCATGTTTATGTATATGGAATAGTTCAAGGGGTAGGATATAGGTATTTTGCCTATAAATGGGCAAAAAGATTAGGCATTAAGGGGAAGGTAAAAAATCTTCCCGATGGAAGAGTAGAAGTAGAAGGGGAGGGGGAAGAAGAAAATTTAAAAGTCTTTTTAGATAAATTATCAGAGGGACCTGCTGGTGCAATAGTAGAGAAATTAGATGTTCAGTGGAAGGAGGCTAAAGAATCCTTTAAAGATTTTTATATATTTTAGGGTGAAAGATATGCATTTTCAATGGTTTATTGATCAAGTAGCAGAAGATCAGTTTCATTGTTATGCAGTTTCGGAGGTATTGGTGGATATAAAAACTTCATGGCAGAAGATTCAAATTGTGAGGAACACTACCTTTGGAAAATGTTTAATAATTGATGGGAAAATACAATCTTCAGAGGTAGATGAATACATCTATCATGAAACTTTAATTCATCCACCCTTAATATTACATCCTAATCCCCGAGATATTCTTGTTATAGGAGTTGGCGAGGGTGCAACTTTAAGAGAACTTCTTAAATATCCTGAAATTAATATTATTGCTGTTGAAATTGATCCTGAGGTTATAAATTTTGCAGAGCAATATTTAGAAGAATGGCATCAAGGCGCCCTTAGAAATCCAAGGATAAAATTAATTTATGAAGATGGATGGGATTATCTAAAAAATACGAATAATTCTTTTGATGTAATTGTATTGGACTTACCAGAACCATATCCTAATACTCCTGCATATAGGCTTTACACTCCTGAATTTTATAAAATGGTTTGGGAAAAACTTAATCCTTATGGGAATATGGTAACTCAAGGAGAGACTACCCAGCTGGGACAACATCATAAACATTTTTGGATCAAGAACAATTTAAAAAAAGTATTTCAAGATAATGTATTCTCATATCAAGTCTATATACCTTCTTTTGATAGTAGCTGGGGATTTTTACTCGCTAGTAAAGATAAGATTAATCCCTTTAGACAAGAAGAAGAAATTAATGAATTAATTAAAAAGAGAATAAAAGGCTCTTTAAGATTTTACGATGGAGTAACCCATTTATCTCTATTTTATCTTCCAAAATATCTTAGAGAGTAATTTGGATAAAGAACTTTTTGATACTTGGGAACATAAGAAAAAAAGACAAGAGTTGGTAAACCTTTTAAGAGAAGAAGGAATTACTTCAGAATCTGTTCTTAAAGTTTTAGGTAAAATCCAAAGACATTTATTTATTCCTAAGGAATTGGAAGAGGTTGCTTATGAAAATCAAGCCTTACCAATAGGTGAATTTCAGACAATATCTCAACCTTTTATTGTCGCTCTGATGACTCAGGCATTAGAACTATCTGGAAAAGAAAGAGTTTTAGAGATAGGAACAGGGTCAGGATATCAGACTGCAATTTTAGCAGAGTTATCTAAGGAAGTATTCACTATTGAAATAAGAGAATCTCTTTTAGAAAAATCTAAGAAAATTTTAGAATTTTTAGGTTATAAAAATATCCATTTCAAACTTGGTGATGGAACTAAAGGTTGGGAAGAATTTGCTCCCTATGACAGAATTATTGTTACTGCCTCTGCTCCTGAAATTCCTATTCCATTATGGGAACAGTTGAAAGAAGATGGTATAATGGTAATTCCAATTGGAAGTAGAGAATATCAAAATCTTTATAAAATAATTAAAAAATTAGATAAAAAGCTAGTAGAAAATTTAGGAGGTGTAGTTTTTGTCCCTTTGATTGGAGAATATGGGTGGAAGGAATGATGGATCTAAAAATCTTAGAGGAAGAAGTTAGAAAATGTAGAAAATGTGATCTTTGGAATAAGAGAACAAATGTTGTTTTTGGAGAAGGAGATCCCTTTTCCAAAATTATGTTTATTGGTGAAGCTCCTGGATATCACGAAGACCAACAAGGAAGACCATTTGTTGGTGCTGCAGGAAAACTTCTTACCGAACTGATTGAGTCTTTAAATTTAAAAAGAGAGGATGTATATATTGCTAATGTTCTAAAATGTAGACCTCCAAATAATAGAGATCCCAATTCTGAAGAAATTCAAGCATGTTCTCCTTGGTTAGAAGAACAGATTAATGTTATAAATCCTAAAATTATTTGTACTTTAGGAAGATATTCTGCTTATGTTTTGTTAAAATTTCCAATAAATATTTCTTCTTTGCATGGTAGATCTTATAAAATTGGTGGGAGAATTATCTTTTTAACCTATCATCCTGCAGCTGCTCTCTATCATGGTAGAATTTTAGAGGAAATAAAAAAAGATTTTCAAGAACTTAAAAAGATTATTTTAGAAATAACAGAAAAAGATGAGAAAAGGGAACAATTATCATTTTGGTAAATTAATGAAAGGAGAAAAAGAGATGGAGAAAGAACAGATTTTAAAGGGATTAGATGGATTTGCAAAGTTAGCAAAGCAGGATATTTTAGCAAGTAGTGCTTTACCCAATAGAGATTTTTGGGAAAAAAATGCCCAGGCAAGGTATGAAAAGTATAAAGAATTATATAAATTAGTTGAAGAGATTGGCTTAGATGAAACTTTGAATATATCAATAGAAGAATATAAAAATTTAAAAGAAAGTGAAGATGCAATTTCTCGAGGTAAAAAGAGAGCATTAGAAAGTTTTTTTATCCTTATTGGTATTGATCCTACTCAAATCTAAGGTATGAAATTTGTTCATCTACACGTTCATACTGAATATAGCCTCCTTGATGGAGCATGTAGAATCCCAGATTTAATTCAAAGGGTTAAAGAACTGGGAATGCCAGGGATAGCTATCACAGATCATGGAGTAATGTATGGAGTTATTGATTTTTATAAAACTGCAAAGGAGAATGGTATAAAACCTATCATTGGATGTGAAGTCTATTTAACCCCAAATTCTCGTTTTGAGAGAAAAGGTCAAAAGGAACAGTTGTTCCATCTAATTCTTTTAGCAAAGAATCAAGAAGGATATAAAAATTTGATAAAACTGGTTACATTATCCTATTTAGAAGGTTTTTATTATAAACCAAGAATTGATAAAGAACTTTTAAAAAATTACAGTAAAGGACTCATAGGGCTTACAAGTTGTATTGCAGGAGAAATTCCCACATATATACTTCAAGGCAATATAGATAAGGCAAGGGAAAGCATACTTGAATATTTAAGTATATTTGAGCCCGGTGATTTTTATTTAGAATTACAGGATAATGGACTTCCAGAGCAAAAGACTGTAAATAATACATTAATTTCCTTATCTAAGGAATTGGAAGTTCCTCTTGTAGCAAGCAATGATGTTCATTATTTAAATAAAGAAGATGCGGAATTACATGATATCCTTTTGTGTATTCAAACGGGCTCAAAATTAAAGGACAAAAATCGATTAAGATTTGAAACTAACGAGTTTTATTTAAAATCTCAGGAAGAAATGGAAAAAATTTTTAGTAATGTTCCTTCTGCATTAGAGAATACTTATAAAATTGCAGAAAAATGTAATTTAGAAATAAGTCTTAATAATATTCTACTTCCAACCTTTAAAGTTCCAGAGGGAGAAACCTTAGAATCATGGTTTGAAAAGCTTTGTTGGGAAAATGCAGAAAAAAAATTTAAAAACATTACTCCAGAAATAAAGGAAAGACTAAATTATGAAATATCTGTTATCAAACAAATGGGATTTGCTGGTTATTTTCTAATTGTCTCAGATTTTGTCGATTTTGCGAAGAGAAATGGGATACCTGTAGGACCAGGGAGAGGATCTGCAGCAGGATCTCTTGTTGCATATGTTTTAGGTATCACAAATCTCGAACCTACAAGATGGGGATTAATATTTGAGAGATTTTTAAATCCCGAAAGAATTACTATGCCTGATATTGATATAGATTTTTGCTTTGAAAGAAGAGAAGAAGTAATAAATTATGTAAGAGAAAAATATGGGAAAGACCATGTAGCCCAAATTATCACCTTTGGAACTATGGCTGCAAGAGCAGCGATAAGAGATGTGGGTAGGGTTTTGGATATATCTTATGGAGAGGTAGATAGGTTAGCAAAAATGATACCTCCAAATACTTCTATTGAAGAAGCTATCTCTTCATCTCGTGAGCTCCAAGAACTTATTAAAAATAATCCTACCTATGAAAAAATAATTTCCATTGCAAAGAGTTTAGAAGGTTATGCTCGACACGCTTCAATACATGCTGCTGGTATTGTAATTTCAAAGGACCCCATAACAGAATATGTTCCCTTACAGACTATGGAGGGAGGAAATGAAATTGTTACTCAATTTCCGATGACAAATTTAGAAGAGCTGGGCCTTTTAAAAATGGATTTCTTAGGACTAAGAACCCTGACAGTGATAAATGATACATTAAAGGAGATTAAAAACCGATATGGAATTGATTTGGATATAAACGATATATCCTTAGAGGATAAAAAAGTATATGAATTACTCCAATCAGGAGAAACTATTGGAGTATTTCAATTAGAGAGTAAAGGAATGAGAAATTTACTAAAGGAAGTTAAGCCAGAAAAATTTGAAGATTTAATTGCAGTATTAGCATTATATCGTCCTGGACCTTTGGGAAGATTAGAAAGCTATATAAAGAGAAAGAAGGGAGAGGAAGAAGTAAAGTATCTTCATCCAGATTTAGAACCAATATTATCTGAGACTTATGGGGTAATAATATATCAAGAACAGGTAATGGAGATTGCCCATAGATTAGCAGGTTTTTCCTTAGGACAAGCAGATTTACTAAGAAGAGCAATGGGGAAAAAGATGCCAGAAGTTATGGAACAACAAAGAGAAATATTTATAAATGGAGCAAAGGAAAGAGGAATTCCAGAAGATATCGCAAGAGAAATCTTTGAAGATATGGCAAAATTTGCAGAGTATGGTTTTAACAAATCCCATAGTGCTGCTTATGCTTTGATCTCATATCAAACTGCATATCTTAAAACATATTATCCGAAGGAATATATTGCATCAGTAATGACTAGTGTAATGGGTAATAATGAGAAACTTGCGAAGTATTTAGCTGAAGCTAAAAGAATGGGTATAAAAATTCTTCCTCCAGATATAAATGAGAGTATGATAGGATTTACTGTGACTTCAGAGGGAATAAGATTTAGTTTGTCAGGAATAAAAAATGTGGGAGAGAAAGTAGCAAAAGCTATCGTTCAGGAAAGAGAAGCGAATGGAAGATTTATATCAATTTTGGATTTTGCTCGTAGATTAGACAAAAGAATTATGAATAAAAGGACTTTAGAAAGTTTAATAAAAGCTGGTGCTTTTGATAGTTTTAAACATACACGTAGAACTCTTCTTAATAACGTAGAAAAGATATTGGATCTGTCTCAAAATTCGAAAAAAGGTAGTATTCTTCAGACATCTTTATTGGAACTTTCTACAGAACCTTCTGAAACTTTCTTTGAAAATCTTCCTGAGCTCAGTTTAGAAGAGCTCCTATCTATGGAGAAGGAAGTATTAGGATTTTATATATCTTATGATCCTCTTTTGGATTTACAAAAATTTTCTAATAAACTTTTTGATATAAATATAGAAGATCTTTATGAGATGGAAAGTGGGAAATATGTTGTAATCTCTGGGATATTAAAAAATCTAAGAGAAACTATTGATAGAAAGAAACAAAAAATGCTTTTTGCTACCTTAGAAGATATAACTGGTGAATTGGATTTAACTATTTTTTCTTCGGTTTATAATACCCATAAGAATTTATTATTAGAAGGTAAAAAGATAATTGTTGCTGGAAAGTTGGAAAATTCTAAAGAAGAGGAAGAAAGAATTAAAATTATTGTAGATGATATTGGAGACTTAGAGGGAGAGATCTTAGTTATAAAATTAAATTCTTCAAAATTAGATTACAAATTTATATTTGATTTAAAGGAATTTTTAAAGAAAAGAAAGGGATTAAATCCCGTCTTTATCCAATTAAAGGGGGAGAAGATTTTAACCTCCTATGAATTTTGGGTAAAAATTGATAATGAATTTTTAAAATCTTTAGAAAGATTTTTAGGGCCTGATCATTCTTTTAATATTGAGAGATTAAGTTTTTAAAAATTTATGTTAAAATTATAAAAACTTATTTTTAGGAGTATAATTATGTTTATGGATTGGCTTAATAAGAAAAAAGAGAGCATTGAATCAAAAAAATCTATTTTCAACAATATCCCAGATGGGCTCTGGGTAAAATGTCCCCAGTGTAATCAGATTATTTACTCAAAGGATTGGCTTGAAAACTATAAAGTTTGCATTAAGTGTGGATTCCATTCCCAACTTAACTTTTATGAAAGAATTGCTTTATTAACTGATGAAGGGAGTTTTAAAGAAACTGATGAAAATATAATTTCCTTTGATATATTAGGTTTTCATGATACAAAACCTTATTCTCAAAGATTAATGGAGGCACAACTAGAAACAAATTTAAAGGAGGCAGTAATCACGGGTCTTGCATCTATAGAAAAAATTCCTGTAAATTTAATAGTAATGGACTTTAGATTTATAGGCGGAAGTATGGGATCTGTGGTAGGGGAAAAGGTAACAAGAGCTATTGAAAGATCAATTGATATGAAATTGCCATTAATAAGTGTAATCGCTTCAGGAGGAGCAAGAATGCAAGAAGGATTAATCTCCCTCTTTCAAATGGCAAAAACAAGCTCTGCTATTGCAAGGTTAGATAAAGAAAAAATTCTTTACATATGTATACTGACTC
Source organism: uncultured bacterium (assembly GCA_938034905.1). Taxonomy (GTDB): domain Bacteria; phylum Dictyoglomota; class Dictyoglomia; order Dictyoglomales; family Dictyoglomaceae; genus NZ13-RE01. The sequence continues at coordinate 57,562 of CALHLF010000039.1, forward strand.
ATCCTTCTACTGCAGGAGTTTTAGCAAGCTTTGGTTCCTTAGGTGATGTAATAATTGCAGAACCTGGAGCGCTAATTGGTTTTGCAGGACCAAGGGTTATAGAGCAAACCATAAAACAAAAACTTCCTGCAGGGTTCCAGAAAGCAGAATTTGTTTTACAACATGGTATGATTGACGCAGTCGTAGAAAGGAAAAAATTAAAATCTACTGTTGCCTTATTATTGAGACTTCTTTGGAGGAAAAAATGAAAAGAAGCCTTTCTCCTTGGGAGAGAATTTTATTAGCAAGACATCCCCAAAGACCAACATTTCTTACTTATCTTCCTGAATTATTTGACGATTTTATAGAACTTCATGGAGATAGGTATTTTGGTGATGATCCTGCAATTATAGCAGGATTTGGATTTTTTGATGGAGAAAGTGTAGCGATAATTGGCCAAGAAAAGGGGCAAAATGTTCAAGAAAAAATTAAAAGAAATTTTGGTATGCCTCATCCTGAAGGATATAGAAAGGCCTTAAGAATAATGAAACTTGCAGAAAAATTTAATATTCCTATATTTTCCTTTATTGATACCCCCGGAGCTTATCCAGGTATAGGCGCGGAAGAGAGAGGACAAGCTATGGCTATCGCTGTAAATTTAAAGGAAATGTCTCTTCTTAGGGTTCCCATAATAGTGACGGTTTTAAGTGAAGGAGGAAGTGGAGGAGCCTTAGGAATTGGAGTAGGAGATTATATACTGATGCTCGAGAATGCTTATTATTCTGTAATATCCCCAGAGGGTTGTGCTTCTATATTATTTAGAGATTCTAGCAAAGCTCCTGAAGCAGCTTCCGCTTTAAAAATAACTGCAGAAGATTTATTTAAGTTAAAACTTATAGATGAGATCATTCCTGAACCTGAAGAAGGAGCTCATACTAACCCCTCTGAAACTGCCGATAATATTAAAAAAGCTCTTAAAAGGATATATAAAAACTTAAAAGCTAAACCAATAGAAGTATTATTAAAGGAGCGATATGAGAAACTACGAAACTATGGAAAGTTTTTAGAGGAGGTTAGAAAGTGAGAAAAATAGCTGTGTTAACCAGTGGTGGGGATGCACCGGGAATGAACTCTGCAATAAGATCTATTGTAAGATATGGTTTGAGTCAAAGATTAGAAATAATTGGAATTGAAAGAGGGTACCAAGGTTTAATAGAGGGAGATTTTAGAAAACTTAACAGAGAGGATGTAAGTGAGATTGTTCAAAAAGGTGGAACAATTCTTAAAACAGCAAGATCCGATGAGTTTTATAAAGAAGAAGGACAGAGAAAAGCTTTAGAAAATTTAGAAAGGGAAAATATTGATGGTCTAATTGTTATAGGAGGAGAAGGATCCTTAAAGGGAGCTTTTTCCTTATATAAATTAGGATATCCCGTAGTAGGAATTCCAGGCAGTATTGATAATGATATTTGGGGAACAGATTATTCAATTGGTTTTGATACCGCATGTAATAACGTAATTGATGCCATAAATAAAATTCGGGATACTGCTGCTGCTCATGAAAGAACTTTTGTTGTGGAAGTTATGGGAAGAGATTGCGGCTACATTGCTTTCACCTCAGGATTAGTAAGTGGTGCAGATGTTATTCTTATTCCTGAAGTTCCTTTAGATTTTCCATATATAATAGAAAAATTAAAGGAAAGGCAGAAAAAATTAAAAAGGCACAACATAATTGTAGTTGCAGAAGGGGTAGGAAGTGCCTACTTCATAGGAAAGCAGATTGAAGATAGATTAGGAATTTCTACGAGAATCGTAGTTTTAGGACATATCCAACGGGGAGGTTCCCCTTCGGTTTTAGATAGGACTTTAGGAACTTTTATGGGAATACAAGCAGTAAGAAGTTTGCTGGATAAGACATATGGGGTCATAATTGGATGGCAGAGTAATAAACCTGTTTCTGTAAGTTTAGAGGAGGTTGTAAAAAATAAAAAAAGAGTTGATCCTAAATTATATTATGAAGTGGAAAGTATCCTTTAAAACTTTGGTGCCGAAGGCCGGAGTCGAACCGGCACGGATGTCGCCCATCCACCAGATTTTGAGTCTGGCGCGTCTGCCAATTCCGCCACTTCGGCAACCTTATTTTAATATAGTTTTATATTTATTATCTGTCAAGATTATTATGAAGGGAGAAAAATGATGAAAAGACTTTATTGTCCTTGGAGAATTAAATATATTACATCTCCAAAATCAGATAAATGTGTATTCTGTGAACATATAAAGGAGAATAATGATGAGAAAAATTTGATCCTTTTAAGAGGAAATTATTGCTTTATTATGCTTAATTTATATCCATACAATAATGGACATCTTATGATCATCCCATACTCCCATAAAGCTAATTTAATAGATTTATCCCAAGAAGAATATAGTGAAATGATGTTTTTAGCTCAAATTTGTATAGAAGCTTTACAGAAGATTATGAAACCTCATGGGTTTAACCTGGGAATGAATATAGGAACCTCAGCTGGGGCGGGAATTGCAGATCATATTCACCTGCATATTGTCCCTCGATGGGAGGGGGATTCTAATTTTATGTTAGTTGTTGGAGAAACAAAGATAATATCAGAAGATCTCTCTTTAACCTATAAAAAATTACATCCTGTTATAAAAAATCTCTATGAAGAAAAAAAGAAGTTTTAGAAGAATCTTTAAGTTAATCTATTTAAAAGTTATTAGAATAAATGATTCCCCTGAGAAAATTGCAAAAAGTTTTGCCTTAGGTGTTTTTATAGGAATCTTCCCTACTTTTGGAATCGGGGGTATTTTAGCATTAATTTTAGCAAAGATCTTGAAATTAAATTATATTGCTTCAGTATTGGGAACTTTTATAATGAACTACTTTACCTCTCCGATTTTTTGGTCTCTTAGTTATTTTTTAGGAAGTCTAATTCTCGAAGGAAAAGTAAATTTTAGATTTTTAAGAGAGGGAGAAATTAAATATTTTGCTTTAACTTATATTTTAGGAAATTTTATTGTCTCGGTTCTATTTTCTTTTTTTAGCTATTTTGTTATCAAACTTGCGATAACTAAATATAGAAGGAAAAAAGAGGAGAGGAAAAGACCTCTCCTCGGGAATAAATCTATTTATTAAAGAAAGTTTTCATACTTTCATAAAATTTTGGATCTACATTCTTTGTTTTTCCCTCTATTAAGGTTATATCAACAGGAACTAGTTCATTCCCTTTAATTGCAATAAAATATCCTGATTTTCCTTGATGCACTAAATCTACAGCTTCCTTTCCAAGTCTTAACCCTAAGATTCTATCATAGATTGATGGAGAGCCACCCCTTTGAAGATGGCTTAAAATTACCGCTCTCGTTTCTATCCCTAAATTTTTCTCAATTTCTTCTGCGAGAACCTGTCCCACTCCTCCAAGGCGAACATGTCCAAAAGCATCCACCATTCCTTCCTGTCCCTTTTGATATGTAAATCCTGGAAGTTGAACTCCTTCTGCAATAGCGACAACTGCCCATGTGTGGCCTCGATTATAGAGTTTTCTAATATGATTGTATAATTCCTCTAAATTGGGTTCTACTTCCGGAATAAGAATATAATCTGCCCCTCCCGCAAGACCTCCATATAAGGCTAACCAACCTGCATGTCTTCCCATAATTTCTGCAACCACAACCCTTGCATGAGATTTTGCAGTATCTCTCAGTCTTTGGATAGCATCCATTACTACCTCTACCGCAGTATCAAAGCCAAGACAATAATCAGTTTCTTCTAAATCCTTATCAATTGTTTTTGGAATACCAATCATAGGAAGTCCTCTTTTACTAAATTTAGATGCAACTCCTAAGGTATCCTCTCCACCTATTGCAATAAGAGCATCTAAATTTAATCTCTTAAAATTCTCTATACATTTTTGAACATCTTCTTCTTTTTTAAAGGGATTTGTTCTGGAACTTCCTAAGATTGTGCCACCTTTATCTAATATATCCTCCACAGATTGTAATGTTAATGGCATTGTATCTGCTTTAATTAGTCCTGCCCATCCATATTTTATTCCTATAATCTCATCTTCATAATCCAAAGCCCTTAAAACTATTCCTCTTATTGCTGGATTTAGTCCTGGACAGTCTCCTCCCCCTGTTAGGACTCCAATTCTTTTTTTATCCATTTTTAATCTCCTCCTTCTTAATTTTATGTAGATTTTATTTTAAATTTTATTATCTTGAGGGAAAATTGACAAGAATTTTAGAGATTGTTATTCTTTAAAAGAACATTAAATTTGGAGGATTTAAGTATGCCAAAGAAAAAGGTAGAAATAGAATTTGAAGTAAAGAGAGATCACTACTTTCGACTTATTATTTTTTCTTTTCTTCTTCTATCTATAATGTTTATTCCTATTACCTATTATTTAAAAGCCCATGATATCTCAGAACTTCCTAAGGTTACTCTCTTGAGAATTTTAACAGGTTTTTCTATAATTTTTTGGGGAGTTTGGATTCTTTTTAGAAAAAAGAATATTATTCTTCCCTCCAAAAATATATCAATATTTATTCTTCTATTCTTGATTTCTTGGATAATTTCTACATTATTTTCCACAAACTTTTATCTAAGCTTTTTTGGTTCCTATATGAGACAGTTGGGGTTTTTTACCTACTTTGCCTTTTTTATAATCTTTTTTCTTCTTCATGATGTGATAAATACAGAAAGAGAAATAAAATATTTCTATTGGGGAATAGCAATTATAGCTTTTATAGTAGGGATTATTGGATTACAACAGTTCTTTAGATTATCTCCATGGTTTGAAAGGGTTAGAAATGAATCAAGGGTAATCTCGACTTTGGGACATGCAGATTTTTTAGGACATTATTTAGTTATGGTTATTCCTATAATTTTAGGTTTTCTCTTCCAAGTAAAAAATATTTATTTGAAGACTCTTTTTTTTATTGAATTTACTATTCTTTTTTTTACATTGTTAGCATCATATACCAGGGGTTCATGGATTGCATTTTTATTTACTTTTCCTTTATTTTTTATAATTAGTTACTGGAAAGATAAAAGAAAACTAAGAAATATTATTAATAAGGGATTAATATCATTATTAATAGTTGGAATTGTTATAACAGTAATTTTATTTGGTTACCTTGAAAAAAAGCTTTATCCTCCTAATACTCGCCTTGGGACCTTCAGTCTACAAGAAAGATTTATTACTATAGGACATGGCTTAGGATTAACCCAGGCAAATCCTCGAGGTTTAACCTGGAGGGATAGTTTAAATTTATTCAAAGATAAAATTTTGTTTTCAGAAAGATTAATATTTGGATTAGGTCCTGAGACTTTTTCCTTCAATTTCACTCCATATAAGTCTTTAGAGCTTGCAAGATATGATAGGGGAAAGGGATATCCTGATAGAGAACATAATGAGTATTTGGATATTTTATTTCCCCAAGGTTTATTAGGACTAATCTCTTTCTTAGGGATAATCCTTATAACTTTTATTTCCTTTTGGAAAAATCTTTCTAAATTTCCCGAGGAAAATAAATTTCTTATAATTGGAACCTTCACTGGATTTTTAGCATTTTTAATTCAAGCATTAGTGCTCTTTGGACTTACTGCCACTTATCTTTATTTTTGGACTTTAACTTCCTTTTTATTCTTGTGGCTGAGACTAATAGATGAAAAAAATAAAATTAAAATAAAAATAGAGAAAATTCCTCAAATATCAAAATATTTAATAACAGTTTTTTGCTTAGTTATTGGTTCATTCTATATAATAAAATCTATTAACTTCTTTAAAGCAGAAGTATTTTATAGGTATGGATTAGATTTTTTAAATAGTAATGATCCGGAAAGAGCTGTATATATATTGGAAGAAGCAATAAAACTTAGACCTCAAGAAAGTGCTTTTC
>CALHLF010000040.1 GCA_938034905.1 uncultured bacterium
GCAACCTATATTTTCTCCTTCTCTAATAATTCTTTCCACAATATCAGGAGAAAGATCATCATCTCTTGTATAGTTTCCTGCATAGCACCCAATACAGTTTAAATTACATCTCATAGTGGGACTTATTAGTATGGTATAGGGGGTTGAAATATCAAATTTTTTTCTATTAGATTCATCGAAATAAATCCAAAAAAAACCAACATTTAAAATAACTAACCCAAAAATCTTACTTGCATATTTAGGATCATAATCTGTAAAAACCCTATAGATTAGTCTTTGAACAGCTGGATTTTTTTGAAGATTCTCTTCCACTACCCTTATAATGTTATCTGTTCCCTCGTTAGGGCTAAAATTTTTTACAATATTTATTAAGCGAGGTATTCTTCTTTGATAGTCTTTTGCGACATATTTAAAAACTTGTTCAAAAAGCCAAGTTGCAGTTTGCATCTTTAATTTGGTTAATTTGTACATGCTATCCCTCCAAAAAAACCAAAATTTGATTTTAAATAAATATACTATTTATTTATCAAAATGTCAATTATTGTGAATTGTCCCAATTTTTAATTCCTAAAACATATATAAATACAAATCCACCAATGATTAATGTAAAATAGTGGGTCAGAAGTCTCCAAATTATAATAAAAATTCCTAAAATATACTTAGGTACATAAGGAGCAAAAGCTAAGGAAAAGAGAAGTTCTGAAGCCCCACTTCCTCCAGGAGTAGGTACATAAAAGAGAAGAAAGAAGATAGGAATTTGGATTAGTACTAAGTTTAGTAAATAAATTTTTAATCCAAATCCCTTAAGGATTAGGGGGGCTATAAGAAAATATGTAATCCAAGATAAAATATTTAGGATAGAAAATTTTAAAAGAACAATTTTTTTTTCCTTCGTGAAGGTCCATAAAGTTTTGTGAAAGTCATTCACTATTTTATATATTGTCTTTATAATCTTATAGGGATGAATATTTTTCAAGAATGGGAAATGTCTTATTTTTAAAAATAATCTTGCTATGAATTTTTTTATAGGCTTTGGTTTATATAAACTAATTAAAAATATGCCTACAATAAAAGACAAAAGGAGGGAAGCATATCTTATTAGATCTTTTACAATCTTATTTGGAAATAAATAAGAGTAAAAGTATAAAACTATAGGTGTTACTATTGCAAAAGTCAGGACACTTATGGTGTATCTCAACAAACTTAAAGCAGTAACTTGTCCTATTTTTATATTCTTTTTAGATAAAAGGTATATTTCTAAAGGTTCACCTCCAGCAGAGGTTGGTGTTATTCCAGAGGCAAAATAGTAGGATAGATGAATTTGTAAAGCTTCAATAAAGGTTAATTTCTTTTCTATACTATTTATTAAACTCATATATCTTAAAGCAGAAAATATCCAGCTTAATAGGTTTAATAATATTGCATAAATAATTGTTGATAAATTAAGTTTAAGAAGAGCATTTAAAGTTCTTTCTTCTGTAGTAAATATTAAAATTCCAATAATAACTAAAACGCTTAATATAATTGAATACTTTAACCCATTTTTTAAGGTTCTGTTTAGTCTTTTCATATTAAAAAATCTCTAAGGACGGATCTGCAGAAAGATCTAAGCCATCAACCTTTCCTTTATTATATAAGTAATATCCAGCAGATGCAATCATTGCTGCATTATCAGTACATAGGATGGGAGGTGGCATAAATAATTTAATATTTTCCCTTTTAGATACCTCCGAAAATCTCTTTTGGAGATATTTATTGGCAACAACTCCTCCTGCTAAAACCAATGTGGAAGTTTGGAATTTATTCAAAGCGATAAAAGATCTCTCTAAGAGTTCTTCAATAACTCTATATTGAAAAGAAAAAGCTAAATCATTTATAGGAATCTCTCTTCCCTCTTTTTGTAAATTTTTTATTAAATATAACATTGAAGTTTTTAAACCACTAAAGCTTATATCAAGCTCCCTCTCACATTTTATTTTTGGGAAATCAAATATTAACCTTCCTTTTTCTGCTGCTTTTTCTATAGCAGGACCACCAGGATAACCTAAACCTAATAATCTTGCAACTTTATCAAATGCTTCTCCTGCAGCATCATCTAAGGTTTTTCCCAATAGTCTATATCTGTCATAATCTTCTACTAAAATCCATTCTGTATGTCCCCCAGAAACAACAAGGGAAATGAAAGGAAAATTTGGTGGATCTTTTCTGAGGAAATTTGCAAAAATATGTCCAACTAAATGATTGACTCCTACTAATGGTTTTTTTAAGGCATAGGCTAAGGTTTTAGCAAAAGTTATTCCTATCCATAATGCTCCTACAAGTCCTGGACCCTGAGTTACACTGATTAAATCAATATCTTTAAGAGATAAGTTTGATTTTTCCATTGCTAATTTAAAAATTTTATTTAATACTTCCATGTGTAGTCTTGATGCCACCTCAGGAACTACTCCTCCAAAAATTTTGTGGGTTTCAATCTGGGAAAAAATTAGATTTTCTATTATCTCTTCCCCATCTTTAACAATTGCAATACTGGTTTCATCACAAGAAGTTTCTATTCCTAATATATACATCTCCAAGAACTACCCCTTAATATAATTTTTTAATCATAACTAAAGCATCCTCTCCATCTCTATAATACCATTTCCTTATACCAACTTTTTTAAATCCCTTTTTGAGATAAAGATTTTGAGCAATGGTATTAGAAACTCTTACCTCTAAAACTATCTCCTCTATGGAATTTTTTTTACATAATTCTATAATATAATCTAACATAGCTTCTCCTATTCCTTTTCTTCTAAAATCAGGATGAACTGCAATAGCAGTTATTTGTGCCTCCCGAAAAATTTGCCAAAAACCAATATATCCTACTATCCTATTGTCTTTTTCAACTACAAAGTACTTTGCTATTTTATTATTTAGAATTTCCCTTTCAAAATTCTCCCTACTCCAGGGAGATGAAAAGGACAGCCTATTGATCTCATAGACCTCATCTATGTCCTTTTCCGTCATTAATCTAATCTTGATGTCACTCTTTTTTTCCATGGAGCTTCTCCCAATTTATTTCAGCACTGGATTTTTGTCCATAATATGGGTTTAACTCTAAAGGATCAAAATACTCTCCTTTATTAAACATTAAAAAACCTAATTCAGCTAAGGATGCACCTCTCAAAAAGGAGGAGGATTTAGAAGTAAAAATTACATTATTAGGAAGCTTCATTTTTATCTCTTCTGGTATTTCACCTACTAATAAAGCCTCTTCTTGAAGGATATTTATTCTTTTTAAAAATTCTTCGATGGAGACCACTTCTTCTTTCTCTATTTTTTGAAAATCCTTCCAGTTTCTATACGATGCTAAATGAAGCTCATTCTTTCTTGCTGGAAGAATACTGAAAATTATGCCTGGGAATTTATTTTGATATGCTAAAACATCTAAATAGCTTGGAGCTGAGATAGGTTTGTTAAAAACTTGTGCTAAAGTTTTTATCACCATCATTCCTATTCTTAATCCTGTAAAGGATCCAGGACCTTTTGAAATTACATATAAATCTATATCCTCTAAGTTCCAATTACTTCTTCTTAAAAGCATATCTAAGTTTAGCAATATTGTTTCTCCATAATCCTTTGAGCTTGTAGCGAAAAGAAACTCCCATATTTCTTTATCATTTTCCCATAATGTTATACTGCTTTGTTTTGTTGCAGTATCTATAGCTAAAATCCTCATAAACTCAAATTTTTAAAAAAGTTTTTGAATCTCTCTCCCCTGGGTTCAAAGTGCAATTCACGAGTCTCTAAAGATTTATGAAAAAAGGATATTTTAAGATATTCATCAGGCCATAATTCTACAATACGATCCCCCCACTCTACAGCAATTATATTTTTTCCATTTAAATATTCTTCCCAGCCCAAATTTAAAAGTTCAATATAAGAATTAAGACGATAAGCATCTATATGAATAAAAGGATATCTCCCTTTATATTCTTTGACGATTATAAAGGATGGACTTGTAATTGTTGAGTCTATTCCTAAACCTTTAGCGAATCCTTTAAGAAAAGTTGTTTTTCCCGTTCCTAAATCTCCAATAAGAATGTAAAAATCTCCAGGTTCTGCTTTTTCTCCAATTCTTTTTCCTAACTCCATTGTCTCTAAACTTGAATTTGAGAGTATAACCATTTTATTCCCAGGGATCTTTAATTACTATTAAATCTTCTCTTTTATTTCCTGTTCCTATCATTGATATTTTAAGATTTAACTCTTTTTCAATAAATTCTATATATTTTTGGGCATTCATGGGAAGTTCCGAAAAATTTTTAATACTACTAAGATCTTCTTTCCATCCAGATAGAGACTCATATATTGGTTCACATTGGGAGATTTGGTGGGATATTACAGGAAATTCTTCTATGATTTTACCCTTAAATCTATATCCTTTGACTACTTTTATTTCTTCTAAACCAGAGAAGACATCAAGTTTAGTTAAAGCAATCATAGAAAAACCATTTATCATATGAGAATATCTCAAAGCAACAAGATCTAACCATCCAACTCTTCTTGGACGTCTTGTGACTGTTCCATACTCTTGCCCTTTTTCTCTAATGAACTCTGCTAATTCTCCATGAATCTCACTGGGAAAAGGGCCTTCTCCTACTCTTGAAGTGTAAGCTTTAACAATGCCTATTACCTTATTAATTTTATCTGGACTTATACCCGCCCCAATACAAACTCCACCTGATATAGTATGAGAAGAAGTAACATAAGGATATGTGCCAAAATTTATATCCAATAAAGTCCCATTTGCACCTTCAAAGAGTACCTTGGTTCTTTTCAATATTAAGTTATTTATTAGTAAAGGCGTATTTACAATCTCTACATTTCTTTTTAATATCTCTTCTAAGGCTTTATACTGAGAGTTATAGACTTCCTCTAAGGGGGGAAGAGTAAAAGAGCTTGTTAAAGTTTTTTCCTTTAAACGGTAAATATCTTCTAATTTTTCTTTAAAGATGTTTTTGTCAAGAAGATCTCCTACAAATATAGATTCTCTTGAGACCTTATCACTATACGCAGGTCCTATTCCTCGTCCTGTAGTTCCTAATTTTTTATCCCCTCTTTTTTCTTCTATGAATTTATCTAAAAGAATGTGATAAGGAAGGATTAAAGAAGCTTGATTACTTATATAAAGTTTTTTTATTTTAACTTCTAAACTTTCAATTTCTTTTATTTCTTCTAATAGAGCTAAAAGATTAATAACTACCCCATTTGCTATGATATTAATAACATTCTCAGAGATAACCCCTGAAGGAAGAAGTCTAAATTTAAAGGTTTTTCCATTTACAACCACAGTATGTCCTGCATTATTTCCTCCATTAAATCTTACAACTGCTTCTGCCTTTTGGGCTATCCAATCAATAATCTTTCCTTTACCTTCGTCTCCCCATTGAGCTCCTACGATTACTAAGGTGTTATAATCCCTCATAAGATACCTCCTATAGCTTCTAATATATCCTTTCTGAGCTCCTCTCTCGATTTAACTATTCTTGCTGTTTTACTTCTAATAGCGCTTTCGGCAACTTTTAGGGCTACCTCAGGAACAACCCTCTTATCTAAAGGGGATGGTACTATATAATCTTCTTGTGGATCTTCCACTAATTCTGCGATAGCATAAGATGCTGATATTTTCATATCTAAGTTTATTTCCTTTGCTCTTACTGTTAATGCTCCCCTAAAGATTCCCGGAAAAGCAAGGAGATTATTTATTTGATTTGGAAAATCAGATCTTCCTGTACCTATAATTCTTGCCCCTGCTTCCTTTGCTTCTTCAGGCATAATCTCTGGAATAGGATTTGCCATAGCAAAAATTATCGGGTTTTTTTTCATTTTTTTGATAAGTTCTTTTGTCAATAATTTCCCCTGAGAAACACCAATAAATATATCTTTGCCTTTTAACGCATCTTCTAAATTTCCTTTTTTCTCCTCAGGATTGGTTATTTGAGCTAATCTTTCCTTTTCTTCATTCATACCTTCTTTTCTACCAGGATATATGATTCCATATCTATCCACAATTTTTATTTCCTTTACTCCTACATTTACTAAAATCTCTGCAATTGCTAATCCTGCCGCACCAGCTCCAAGAATTACTACTTCTACTTCATCAATTTTATTGCCTCTAATCTTTAAGGCATTTAGTAGGGCTGCCAGAGTAACCACAGCGGTTCCATGCTGATCATCATGAAATACAGGAATATCTAAAATTTCTTTAAGTTTCCTTTCTATATAAAAACATCTGGGAGAAGAAATATCTTCAAGATTTATTCCTCCAAAAGTTGGAGATAAAGAGTAGACAATTTCAATAATTTTATCGGCATCTTGCGTATTCAGACATATAGGGAAAGCATCTATACCTGCAAATTTCTTGAATAATATTGCTTTCCCTTCCATTACTGGAAGGGCTCCTAAAGCTCCTATATTTCCTAAACCTAATACTGCAGATCCATCGCTTACTACTGCAACAGAATTTGCTTTAATTGTTAAATTATAAACTTCCTCAGGATTATTAAATATTATCGAAGAAACTTCAGCTACCCCAGGGGTATAAGCTAAGGATAAATCCCACTTATTCTCTAGCGAAACTTTACATCTAACTTCTAACTTTCCTTTAAATTTTCTATGAAGCTTTACTGCTTCTTTTTCTATTTTCATAATTTCTCCCTATTCAGAAAGAATAGAAATATGTACCTCTTTTAGTTGCTCGGGATCTACCTGGGAGGGAGCACCTGTTAGAAGGCATGTACCACTTTGAGTTTTTGGGAAAGCAATAACATCCCTTAAAGAATTTGATTTTGTTAAAATAGATATAATTCTATCTAAGCCAAGGGCAATACCCCCATGAGGAGGTGCACCATATTCAAAAGCTTCTAAGAGAAATCCAAATCTTTTTTCTATTTCCTCCTGGGAAAGATTTAAAATTTTGAAGATCTTTTCTTGAATTTCTCTTTTATGTATTCTTATACTTCCACTTCCCAATTCTACCCCGTTAAGAACTAAATCATAACACTGAGCTCTAACTCTTAATGGATCAATATCTATCAAGTTTAGATCTTCCTCCTTTGGAGAAGTAAAGGGATGATGTTCTGCGACAATCCTTCCAGTATCTTTTTCCCTCTCAAATAAAGGAAAATCTGTAATCCACAAAAAATATAATTCTTCTTTAGGTTTTATTTTAAAGAACTCACAAAGATCTAATCTTATTCTACCTAAGATTTTCAAAATTTCATGCTTATCTCCTGCTAATAATAGGAGAGAATCTCCATCCTTTATAGGCACTGAATTATTAAACTTAGTTTCAAAATTCTCTTCAATATATTTTTTAATTGAAGATCTTAATTCTCCAGAAGTTTTACTAAACCAAATAATTCCAGGAGCTCCATAACTTTTTGATTTTTCTGATATAATTTCCCATTCTTTTCTTGAAGGTTGAATACCTTTAAGGATTATTCCTTTAATGTTTCCACCCTCAGAGATGATTTTTTGTAAGAAATCAAGAGATAGAGAAGAAAATGTTTGTGTAAAGTCCATTATTTTCATATCATATCTTAAGTCAGGTTTATCGGTTCCATAATTTTCTTGAGCTTCTTCGTAGGTTAATCTTGGGAAAGGTATTTTTATCTCTAAAGAAAATACTTCTTTTAGAACGTGAATAAAGAGCTCTTCTATAACTCTAAAAATATCTTCTTGATCTACAAAAGACATTTCTAAATCTAACTGGGTAAATTCAGGCTGTCTATCTGCTCTTAGATCTTCATCTCTAAAACAACGGGCAATTTGGAAATACTTATCAAATCCAGCAACCATTAATAACTGTTTAAACAATTGAGGTGATTGAGGGAGTGCATAAAATTTGCCCCTTTGAAGTCTACTTGGTATTATAAAATCTCTTGCTCCTTCAGGAGTACTAACAATAAGGTTTGGGGTTTCTATTTCTATAAAACCCCTTTTATCTAAAAAATTTCTTATAGATAAAAAGAATTTATGTCGAAGCAAAAATTTTTCTTGCATTTTATCTCTTCTAAGATCTAAATATCTATATCTAAGTCTTATATTTTCATCTACATCATTATTCCACAGATTAAAAGGTAATGTTTTTGAAGTATTCTCTATTTTTATATTTAAAACTTCGACTTCTATATCTCCAGTTTTGATCTTTGGATTTTTCATTCCTTCCGGTCTTTCTCTTACTACTCCTTCCACCAAGATAACCCATTCTATTCCAAGAGAATCAGCCTTTTCGTAAGCTTCTTGAGAAGTGGAAGGATCAAAAACTAGTTGGATAATTCCACTCCTATCTCTTAAGTCCACAAAGATTAGGCTTCCATGATGTCTTATTCTATGAACCCATCCTGCTAAGCATATTTTTTTGCCTATAAAAGATAAATCTATCTCTCCACAATAATTAGTTCTTTTAAGCAAAGTCACTCACCTTTCCTTAAAAAATCTTTGTAATTATAACATAATTTCTAATTCTGACACTAAATTATAAATATTTAAAATTCTCTCTTCACCAGTCTTGAGTTTTTTAACTTTAATTTTTTCTTCTTTAATCAATGAATCAATAAATATTACCAATTCTGCTTTTAATCTATTTGCAATTTTTAAATGATTTTTTAAGGGGAGAGAGGGATCCCCTATTTCTATTCTATACTTTTTTTCTATCAATTTTTCAGATAGATCAATAATAAAATTATTAGAATTTTGGTCTATAATTGCTAAATATATAAGTTTTTTCTCATCTAAGCTTAAATCTAAATCTATTTTTGATAATAAAAGTATTAATCTTTCAATCCCTAAGGCAAATCCTAAACCAGGAATAGGAGGTCCACCATAAATTTCTACTAAGTTATCATATCTTCCTCCACCTACTATAGCATTCTGAGCTCCTAATATATCTGTTGTTATTTCGAAAACAGTTCTGGTATAGTAATCCAATCCTCTTACTAACTTAGGATTTATTTTATAAGGAATATTTGAAATGTTTAAATAGTTTTTAAGTTTTTCAAAATGCTCTTGGCATTCCCCACATATATAATCCAAAGCACTTGGTGCTTTTTCCTTTATTTCTATCATTTTCTCCTCTTTAGAGTCTAATAATCTTAAGGGGTTTCTCTCAAGACGTTCCTTATCGATTTCCGAAAGCTCATGTTTAAAAGATGCGAAATAGTCCATCAAGGCTTTTCTATAAATGGGTCTACACTTTTGACATCCTAAGGAGTTTATTTCCACCTCTATATTAGCAAGATTCAAATTTTTTAGAAATTCTACTGCAATTTTTATAATTTCAAAATCTGCTATTGGATCTTTTATCCCTAAGAGCTCAACTCCTAACTGATGAAATTGTCTGTATCTTCCTGCTTGAGGTCTTTCGTATCTAAACATAGGGCCAATATAGTATACTTTCCAAGGTATATTAAGGTTATAAATCTTATTCATTATAAAAGCTCTAACTACACCTGGAGTTCCCTCAGGTCTTAAAGTTAAAGATCTTCCTTTTTTATCTAAGAATGTATACATCTCCTTTATAACAATATCAGTAGTTTCGCCTGTTCCCTTTGTAAAAAGCTCTGTGAATTCAAATATTGGGGTTCTTATTTCTTGATAATTATAGCTCTCAAAGATCTCCCTTGCAGTTTTTTCTATAAACTGCCATATTTTTACTTCTGATGGCATTATATCTTGAACTCCACGGGGTAGACCAATCATTTTTCCCTCCTTGGTCTTTTTAGTTCCTCAGAATCGATAATTAGAGTAACGGGTCCATCATTTAATAATTCCACTTCCATGTATGCTTGAAATACACCTGTTGCTACTTTTTCTCCTTGTTCTATAAGATAATTTACAAACTTGTTATAAAAATCCCTTGCCTTTACAGGATCTGCAGAATCTGAAAAACTTGGTCTTCTTCCCCTTCTACAGTCTCCCAATAAGGTAAATTGAGATACTACTAAAATTTCTCCATTTATATCTTTCAAGGAAAAATTCATCTGATTATTAGCATCATTAAAAATTCTTAAACTTCTAATTTTTTCAGCCATTAAAACTATATCTTTTTCTTCATCTTTTTTATCTATTCCTATAAAAATTACCATTCCTTTGCCTATACTTCCTACTGTCTCTCCATTAACTTTTACTTTTGCATGCTTTACTCTTTGGACTACACATTTCATACTTTTACTAATCTTCTTACAGAAATAATATCACTTAACCTGTTTATTTCTTTCATAAGATAATAAAAAACATTTGGATTGTCAATTTCTAAAACAATCTTAATATGTGCAATTCCATCCTTTGAAACTTTAGTTTTTAGATCTACTATGTTCATATGAGCTTGACTTATTCTTTCTATAATATCTTTTAGTAAGCCTATTCTATCTATTGCTGTTATCTCTATTCCTGCCTTATAGATTCCTTTATTGAGACTCTGCCATTGTACCTCTATAATTCTTTCGGGGAATTTTTCTTTAAGATTTGCAAGATTAGGACAATCTAATCTATGGAGTGCAACTCCTTTTCCTCGAGTAATATATCCTAAAACTTCATCCCCAGGAATTGGATTACAACATTCCGCAATTCTTATCATAATGTTATCTATTCCATTTATTACTATATTTTCAACAGGTTTAGAGACAAAGGTTTTTTGAGAAAGAATGATTACTTCTTCTTTGTAATCCTTTCTTAATCTTTCAAAAACTTGTTGAGGACTTATTTCCTCTGCCCCTATACTTGCCAAGAAAGAGTCTATGTCCTTTTCTTTAAAACCTAAATCTTCTAATATATCCTTAAAATTCTGACTCTCTAATAAATCATTTAAAGAAATTTCCTTTTTATTTAAAAGTTTTTTAACCCATTCTTCATTTTTGGTTAATTCTTCTTCTAATAATTTTTTCCCTTCATTTATTTTTTCATCTCTTGCTAATTTTTTAAAGTATTGTTTAATTTTTGTTTTTGCTTGAGAGGTTTTTACTATATTTAACCAATCTCTACTGGGTTTACCCTCTTCTTTGCTTGTTATAATCTCAACAATATCTCCAGTTTTTAACTCATAATTTAATGGGACTATTTTCCCATTTACCTTTGCTCCTCTGCATCTATGTCCTATTTCTGTATGAATAGTATAGGCAAAATCAATAGGAGTAGAACCCTGGGGTAGCGAAATTATATCTCCCTTTGGAGTAAACACATAAATTTCTCTTTCAAAGAGATCACTCTTAACTGAGTCTAAAAATTCTTGATCATCACTTAATGAGTTATGCCATTCCAATAAAAGTCTTAACCAAGATAATTTTTTTTCAAAATCATCTAATTTATTAATCTCTTCTTTATATCTCCAATGGGCAGCAACTCCATACTCTGCGATTTTATGCATTTCCCACGTTCTAATTTGGATTTCTAATGGTTTTCCATCTATCCCTATAACTGTTGTATGTAGAGATTGATAATTATTAGTTTTTTTATTAGCTATATAATCTTTAAATCTTCCAGGAATAGGTTTCCATAAATTATGGATTATACCTAAAACTTCATAACATTCTAATTCTGTATTAACAATAACTCTAACTCCTAAAAGATCATACATTTCTTCAATTTCTATTCCTTTCTTAATCATCTTTTGATAAATACTATATAAATGTTTTGGCCTTCCTGTTATTTCTGCCTTTATATTTGCTTTTTCCAATTCTTCTTTAATCATTTGAATAGCTTTTTGGATAAGACTTTCTCTTTTTTTCCTTGTTTCTGCTACCTTTTTAGCAATCCAGTAATATTTTTCAGGATCTAAAAATCTAAAAGCCAAATCCTCCAGTTTCCATTTAATTTCCCAAACTCCTAAGCGATGAGCTAAGGGAGCATAAATTTCTAAGGTTTCTTTAGCTATTCTTTTTTGTTTTTCTTCATCTTGATACTGTAACGTTTGCATATTATGTAGTCTATCAGCGAGCTTTATAATTACAACCCTTATGTCTTTTGCCATGGTAATAAGCATTTTTCTTAAATTTTGAGCCCTATATACCTCTGTAGGATAAAAACTTAATTTTTCTAATTTTGTAAGGGGTAGTACTAAAGAAAGTACATCTTTATTAAATTCTTTCTCAATTATTTCTGGTTTTATATCCGTATCCTCTAAAACATCATGAAGGAGGCCGGATATAACAGAGTTTTCATCCATACCAAGATCTATAAGAATTTTTGCAACTTCTAATGGGTGAATAATGTATGGTTCTCCAGATTTTCTTTTTTGATCTTTGTGAGCATTTTGGGCAAACAGAAAGGCTTTTTCTAAATTCTCTAAGGAATATTTCCCTTTTGCCTCTTTTAAAATTTCTTGGAAAATTTCTATTTCTGTTTTCATAGTTTATTTAAAGTCTTAATTTAATATTATAACAGAAAAATACTTTGAATAAAATATTAACGTTGGAAAGAAAAGTTTAAAAAGAAGGTTTTAAACAATTATAAAATACACATTAGTCCTATTGAAGCAAATATGCCCAAAAACCCTCCTACATAAAAGGGAGCTTGAGGACCAAAATAAGACCAAAGGAAACCTGCAAGTAAGGATGCAGGAAAAAGACCAATTCCAACTAATGTTGCATGTAGTCCTATGGCTGTTGCTTTAGTATCAGGAGGAGCTAAATCAGATATCAAAGCCTTTTCTACTCCTTCGGTAAAGGCTATATATAACCCATAGAGAGCAAATAAATACCATAGGGTATTAAAGTTTCTTACCATTGCAAAGCCTAGATATACTAAACCGTAAAATAGATAACCTAAAACCAATAATTTTTTCCTTCCAATTTTATCCGATACAAATCCTGCAGGATAAGAGAATAATGCATAGATTACATTATAGAGGAGATATAAAGAAAGAACAGAAACTATATTTATATTTTCCTCTATAGTTTTTGCTCTTAGAAGGAGAAATTGATTTGAGGAATTTCCTAAGGTAAAAATAAAAGTAAATATTAAAAATGCCCTTAGTTTTGGATCCAATTTTTTCCACTCCCAGCGAGGGAGATTTTTATTTTGAATTCCCCTTCCTGTTTCCCTTAAAAGGAGTAAAATTCCTACTCCTAAGATAGCAGGAATCAAACTTACAAGAATGACTGATTTAAAAACAGGGATATATTCTTTCAAACTTGAAGTCTCGGTTAAGTTAAAAGTCTTTATAACATAGATTGATAATATTATTCCTAAGGTTGCTCCTAAAGTATCCATTGCTCTATGAATCCCAAAGGATTTTCCCCTCTCTTTTTCTGGAGATGATTCTGCTATTATAGCATCTCTTGGGGCAGTTCTTATCCCCTTTCCAAATCGATCGATAAATCTTCCAAGGAATATACCTACCCAATTACTGGCAAAATATAGAATTATTTTACCTATGGAAGAAAAGGAATAACCCAATATAGCTAATGGTTTTCTCTTTTGTACTTTATCAGATATATATCCTGAATAAACTTTGAGAAGAGATGCAAGGCTTTCTGCGATTCCTTCTACAAATCCTAAGATTGAAGGACCTGCTCCTAAGGCTAAGAGATAGAAGGAGATTAAAGGATAAAACATTTCAGTACTGATATCCGTTAAAAGACTTCCAATTCCCGTAATAATAATATTCCACATTTTCATCTACCTCTCAATATTTTATTTTTTAGTCTTGTTAATTATACAACAAAAAATTTATAATTAGATTTAAAAATTATGTCTAAAACTTGGAGGAAGATTTATGAGTAATTTATATGTTTTTCTATTAACTTTTTTTACTATTTTTTTGGCAGAGCTTGGAGATAAAACCCAATTAGCTGTTTTGTCTCTTTCTGCTCAGACGAGATTGCCATTTATTGTATTTTTAGGTGCCTCTTCTGCCTTATCTTTGTTGAGTTTTATAGGGGCATATTTAGGATCCTTTTTATTTAAAATACTTCCAAAATCGGTTATTGAGAAAATTACTGGCTTGATACTTATTATAGTTGGATTTTTATTTCTTTTGAGAAAAAATTAGGGAAAAAATATATTTATCTTAAATTTTCATGAATTTTTATTGAAAATCTATTTCTTTTTTAAATTTTGATTATTTGTATTAGAATTTTTTTGTGCTAAAATATAAATTTGTCTTAATTTTAAAGAAAAGGAGAATGGAAGGATGAGCGGAGGGAAAATAAGAAGAGAGGTCTTTTGGCCAGAAGAATTCAATATAATAAACTCTTTACCTAATTTATTAAAAATTCAGTACGAGTCTTTTAATTGGTTTCTAAATGTTGGTTTAAGAGAAGTTCTTGAGGAATTTAATCCAATCGAATCATCGAGACAAGGGCTTTCCTTATATTTTTTAACTGATAAAGAAAATATTAAAATAACAGATCCTTTAAAATCTCCAGAAGAATGTTTAGAAAAGGGTCTTACTTATGAGTCTGCTCTTTATGTGGATACAATGCTTATTAAGAAAGATATTGATAATCCTATCATACAACCTGTATTTTTTGGGAATATTCCAAGAATGACCGAAAGGGCAACCTTTGTTATCAATGGAACAGAAAGAGTAATAGTCAACCAAATTATTCGTTCACCTGGTATATATTTTCAGGAAGAAGGACATAGTATAATTGCAACATTAATTCCCACAAGGGGAGGATGGATTGAATTTGAAATAGATAATAACGGAGTTATATATATCCATCCCAATGGAATGAAAAAGTTTTTAATATCTTTATTGCTTAAGGCTTTAGGCTATGATTTAGAGTTCTTTAGAAATATTCTTGAGGAAGATGATTTAGTATATCTTAAAAATACCTTTGATAAAGATGGTGGACTCTCGAGAACAGAGGCAATATTTGAGACCTGTGCAAGATTAAGACCCAGTGATGTACCAAGTAGAGAGAAGGACGCTCTAGATCAGATAAGATTAATATTATTTGATCCAAGGAGATACGATTTAGGAAAGGTGGGAAGATACAAACTAAATCAAAGATTACGTCTTAATATTTCCTTAGATAATCATGCCTTTACCGAAGAAGATTTAATAGAAATTATTAAACATTTAATATGGGTAAAAAAAGGAAAAGAAGAGGAAGATGATATAGATCATTTGGGGAATCGAAGGATAAGATCTGTGGGTGAACTTTTACAAATGCAGTTTAGGACAGGTCTTGCAAGGGTTGAAAAAATCGTAAAAGAAAGAATGGCACTTCAAGGGCCTGAAGAAGCTACTCCTCAGAATTTGATAAGTACTCGTCCTTTGAATTCTGCAATAAGAGAATTTTTCAATAGGAATCCTCTTTCTCAGTTTATGGACCAAACAAATCCTTTATCAGAACTTTCTCATAAAAGAAGAATCAGTGCCTTAGGTCCTGGTGGCTTAACAAGAGAAAGAGCAAGTTTCGAGGTTCGAGATATTCACCCATCTTATTATGGAAGAATTTGTCCTATAGAAACTCCAGAAGGTCCTAATGCTGGTTTGATTAACTATCTTGCTACTCTTTCCATTGTAGATGAATATGGCTTCTTGAGAACTCCGTATTTTAGGGTAAAAGATGGTATAGTTACTAATGAGATAGTTTATCTATCCGCGATGGAAGAAGAAGAATACACTATAGCTTCTTTTGATGTGCATATAAATGAAAACAATGAAATAATCGATAGATTAGTAAATGCAAGAAGAAAGGGAAAATTTATTTTGTGTTCTCCGAAGGAAATAGATTTCATAGGAACATCTCCATATCAGACAGTTAGTGCTTCTGCAGCTCTAATTCCATTTTTAGAGCATGATGATGCTAACCGAGCTTTAATGGGAGCAAATATGCAAAGGCAAGCTGTTCCTTTATTAAATCCAGAACCTCCCTTGGTTGGGACAGGAATAGAAGAAGTGGTTGCAAAAAATACTGGAGTTTTAGTAATTTCTGATGTAGATGGAGTTATTAAGAAGGTAACATCCTCAGAGATTGTTGTGGAAACAGATAATAAGGAAATAAAAACCTTTAATCTTGTAAAGTATAGAAGAACTAATCAAGGGACCTGTTGGAATCAACGTCCTATCGTTGAAATAGGAGATAGAGTTAAAAAGGGAGATATATTAGCAGATGGTCCATCTACCTCTCATGGTGTTCTTTCCTTAGGAAGAAATGTATTAGTGGCCTTTATGCCTTGGGGTGGATATAATTATGAGGATGCAATAATTATTAGTGAAAGACTTGTAAAAGAAGATATATTTACATCTATACATATTGAAGAATATGAGGTAAGAGCTCGGGATACAAAATTAGGTCCTGAGGAAATTACACGCGATATTCCTAATATTAGTGAAGAAGCAATTAGATATTTAGATAAAGATGGAATAATAATGATTGGAGCAGAAGTTGGGCCTAATGATATTTTAGTTGGGAAGGTAACCCCTAAGGGAGAAACGGAATTATCTCCTGAGGAAAGATTATTAAGGGCTATATTTGGGGAAAAATCACGAGAAATACGAGATACATCTTTAAGAATGCCTCACGGAGAATGGGGAAAGGTGATTGATGTAAAGGTTTTAACACGAGAAAAAGATGAGCTACCACCAGGTGTAAATAAAATTGTAAAAGTAAGAGTAGCACAGATAAGAAAAATTTCTGTGGGAGATAAATTAGCGGGAAGACATGGTAATAAGGGAGTTATTGCAACGATTCTTCCAGAAGAAGATATGCCATATTTGGAAGATGGTACACCTGTAGATATAATACTCAATCCCTTAGGTGTACCTTCACGGATGAATGTGGGGCAGATTTTGGAAACTCATTTAGGTTGGGCAGCAAAGGAATTAGGTATTTATGCTATTGTTCCTCCTTTTGATGAATTTATTGAAGAAAATAGATCTGCAAATTTGGTAAAACAGATGTTGAAAAAAGCAAATTTGCCTGAGGATGGAAGAGTAGTTTTATATGACGGGAGAACGGGAGAACCTTTTGATCAGAAGATAACTGTTGGTTATATGTATATAATGAAACTTATCCATTTAGCAGATGATAAGATACATGCAAGATCTGTAGGACCATATTCCTTAGTTACCCAACAGCCCTTAGGCGGAAGAGCCCAATTTGGTGGACAAAGATTTGGAGAGATGGAGGTATGGGCTTTAGAAGCTTATGGTGCAGCTCATACCTTAGAAGAGATGTTAACCTATAAATCCGATGATATAAAGGGAAGAACAGAAGTTTATACTTCAATAGTGAATGCTTCTAATATTAAAGAACCTGGTATTCCTGAGTCTTTTAAGGTATTAGTTAGAGAACTTCAGGGCTTGGGAATTAAAGTATCTGCTTATGTTGGAGGGAAAATAATTAATCTTTATAAGGCAGAAGATGAATCTTGAAGGAAAGGGGAGGAATTAAAATTGAAGATAAAAGATTTTGATAAATTAGTTTTTAGTTTAGCCTCTCCAGAAGATATATTGAGTTGGTCTTATGGTGAGGTAAAGAAGCCAGAAACTATTAACTACAGAACCTTAAGACCCGAAAGGGATGGTTTATTCTGTGAAAAAATCTTTGGTCCTGTAAAAGATTTCGAGTGTAGTTGTGGTAAATATAAGGGACAAAAATTTGAAGGAATAACCTGTGATAGATGTGGAGTTACTGTAACAAGAAGTTCTGTAAGAAGGGAAAGAATGGGACATATAAAATTAGCAGTACCTGTAGTGCATATTTGGTATTTCAAAAATGTTCCTAATTATATTGGTTTATTACTTAATATTAGTAGTAAGGCGTTAGAAGAGATAATCTATTTCCATAGTTATGTTGTTTTAGACCCTGGAGATACTGATCTTCAGAAAATGCAAGTCATGAGCGAAGAAGAATATGATCAGGCTTTAAAGAAATATGGGAATGTATTTAAAGTAGGTATGGGAGCTGAAGCAATAAAATATCTTTTAAAAGAGCTTGATCTTGAGAAGATTTCTTATGATTTAAAGAGACAGATAGAAGAGACACAAGGCCAGAAAAAAGCTAAGCTTATTAAAAGATTAGAGATAGTAGAAAGCTTTAGATTATCTGAGAATAAGCCTGAGTGGATGATCTTAGAGGTACTTCCTGTTATTCCTCCTGATTTAAGACCAATGGTGGAGCTTGAAGGAGGAAAATTTGCTACATCAGATTTAAATGATTTATATAGAAGAGTAATTAATAGGAATAATCGTCTTACAAAGTTATTGGAGATCAATGCGCCAGAGATTATTGTAAGAAATGAGAAAAGAATGCTCCAAGAAGCAGTAGATGCGTTAATTGATAATGGAAGAAGGGGGAAACCGGTAACTAATGCTAGTGGGAGACCATTGAGATCTCTTTCAGATATATTAGAAGGAAAACAAGGAAGATTTAGACAAAATCTTTTAGGAAAAAGAGTAGATTATTCTGGAAGAGCAGTAATAGTTGTTGGTCCAGATCTTAAAATACATCAATGTGGGTTGCCTAAAAAAATGGCATTGGAGTTATTTAAACCCTTTGTAATGAATAAATTAATCGAAAAAGGCTTTGCTACTAATGTTAAGAATGCAAAGAAAAAGATAGAGAGAGAAAGTTCTGAGGTATGGGATGTATTAGATGAGATAATTAAAGAGAAATTGGTTTTATTAAATCGTGCTCCAACTCTTCATAGATTAAGTATTCAAGCTTTCGAACCCAAATTGATAGATGGAAATGCTATACAACTACATCCTTTAGTATGTCCACCTTTTAATGCTGATTTTGATGGAGATCAAATGGCTGTACATGTACCTTTATCTATTGAGGCTCAAGCAGAAGCAAGACTTCTAATGTTATCTTCATATAATCTTTTATCTCCTGCTCATGGAAAACCATTATCTTTACCCACCCAAGATATTGTTATTGGATTGTATTATTTAACCTTGGAAATTCCTAATAGAAAAGGAGAAAATAGAATTTTTGCGACTCCTGAGGAAGCTTTGATGGCATTAGATAGCAAAGAAATTGATATACATGCAAAGATCAAAGTATATGCAAATAGTATTAAAGAAACCTTTGGAGTTGATCTTGAAGAGAAAAAATTTATAGAAACTACTGCAGGAAAGTTAATATTTAATGAGATTTTACCTCAAAAGCTAAGATATTTTAATGGAACATTAAACAGAAGAGAAATAAGAAAAATAGTAGAGAAGTGTTTCCAAGAATATGGATGGGTAAAGACCGCAGAATTTTTAGATGATTTGAAAAAAATTGGATTTAAATATGCTACAAAGGCTGGAATAAGTTTTTCTATTGTTGATATCGAGATACCACAAGAAGCGAAGAAAGTGGTAATAAAAAAGGCAGAGGAAGAATCTGCAAATCTTCAGAAAGCATTTGAGGAAGGAAAATATACAGAAGAGGAAAGATATAATAGGAGTATAGAAATATGGACAAAGGCTAGCGAAGAGGTAAAAGAAGTAATGCTTGCCAATTTTGATCTTTTAAATTCTGTTTATATGATGGCTTTTTCAGGAGCTCGAGGAAATGTGGATCAGGTAAAACAGTTAGCAGCAATGAGGGGATTAATGGCAGATCCTTCTGGAAGAATAATGGATATTCCTATAAAATCTAGTTTTTATGAGGGTTTAAGTGTTTCAGAACATTTTATATCTTCTTATGGTGCAAGAAAAGGTGTGGTAGATACTGCATTAAGAACCTCAGATTCTGGATACTTGACAAGACGATTAGTAGATGTAGCCCAAAGTTTAGTTATTAAAATGGAGGATTGTGGAACTGATGATGGAATATATGTAGAAGCCTTAGAAGAAGAAGGGAAAATTTTATTATCTCTAAAAGATAGAATAATTGGAAGATTCTCTGCTGAAGATGTTTATTCTCCTTCTGGAGAATTATTAGTTAGAAAGAATGAATATATTGATTTAGAGAAGGCAAAATTAATTGAAAAATCTGGAGTTAAAAGAATAAGAATTCGATCTCCAATGACATGTAGAGCAGATAAGGGTATCTGTCAAAAATGTTATGGGGAGGATTTAGCAACTCATAGTTTAGTTAATATTGGAGAAGCAGTGGGGATTATTGCTGCACAATCTATTGGAGAACCTGGGACTCAATTGACTATGAGAACATTTCACACGGGTGGAGTTGCTTTAACATCTTTAAATTATCAGAATATTCAAACTAATATTTCAGGAAGAATTTTCATTAATAAAGATTCTTTAAGGATCTTTAAGAAAAAAGACATTTTAGGTATCGAGCAAGAGATTGTAAGGGGTAAAGATGCAAAAGTTTTGATTAAAAGAGATGATAAATCTGAAGAGTTGATACTTCCTCAGGGTGCAATTTTAAATGTATATGATGAAGAAGAATTAACTAAAGGGATGATTGTAGCCTCTTTAAATCCAGCATTAAAATATATATTTTCTCCATTTAGTGGGAAGATAATTGATATACGTAAAGAGGAAGAGAAAGAGACTATAGAGTTTATTTTTAAAACTGTGTTATATAATCCTATAAAGAAGGAGATAAAATATGAAGAAGTAAAAGAGAAGCTTCTTTGGTCCTTTACTTTGATTTTGCAAACAAAATTGGGAGAGAAAAAGGAAATTCCTCTTCCTCAGGGATCGTTCTTTCTATTTAATATAGGAGATGAAATCTTTGAAGATGATATAATCGCTGAATATGATAGAGAACATTTAAGGATTCAAGCTTGTTCTAATGGTAATGTAATAGGAATTGAGGCTCACGGAGAAATTATAGATAAAGTGGTTGCAACAGGAGAGGCCTTTATACATATTAAAACTAAAGATGGGGAGGAAGTATACTCTATTCCTCGTGGACTTAAAATAAACGTCAATGAGGGAGAAGAAGTAAATTTTGGTACGGTTTTGGCTTATTTCCCTTCATATATGCAGAGAATTGCAAAAACTGAAGATATTATTCAGGGATTACCAAGAGTAGAGGAATTATTTGAAGCAAGAAAACCAAAGGGAAGATCTATACTTGCTCCTATAAGTGGGACTATTAAAATTGAGAGGACAAAGAGTGGAGAAAGAGTAAAAATTAAAGGATATGATGGAGAAGAAAAAATAATCCCCCTTCCCTCAAACGCTCAATTATTAGTTAAAGAAGGAGATGAAGTAGAAGCAGGACAGGAAATAACAAAGGGGTATAAGAATCCATTAGAAATTTTACAAAACGAGGGTTTAGCTGCAGTCCAAAGGTACATTGTAGATGAAGTTCAAAAGGTATATATTAAACAAGGTGCTGAGATAAATGATAAACATATTGAAGTAATAGTAAGACAAATGACTAATAAGGTAAGAATAAAATCACCTGGAGATAGTAACTTTATTATAGGGCAATTAGTCAATAGAATTACTTTTGAGAAAGTTCAAAAAGAGTTAGAAAGTCAAAATAAAATTCCTCCTCAGGCGGATCCGGTAGTGTTAGGAATAACAAAAGCTGCTTTAAGTACTGAAAGTGTAATATCTGCAGCTTCTTTCCAAGAGACCACTCGTGTTTTATCTGAAGCTGCTGTTAAGGGTAGAGAAGATAGCTTAGAGGGACTTAAGGAGAATGTTATAATTGGCAGATTAATCCCAGCAGGATCAGGTTTATTCAAAAATATTATACCTAAAAAGATTTTAGAAAAGGAAATAGCTGAAGTTCTGGGAGATGGTGGA
Source organism: uncultured bacterium (assembly GCA_938034905.1). GTDB lineage: Bacteria > Dictyoglomota > Dictyoglomia > Dictyoglomales > Dictyoglomaceae > NZ13-RE01. The sequence goes on from CALHLF010000040.1 coordinate 21,665, forward strand.
GAGGAAATGCGGTAAGGGCTTGACAAGAGTATATATTAAATGATAAACTTTCACGCCTATCTATCTTTGATTTTTTACATACAGTTATAAAAATAGGAGGTGTAATTTTGCCAACAGTTAATCAATTAGTTAGAAAGGGAAGAGAATTAAAGAAAAGAAAAAGTAAATCTCCTGCATTGGAGGGAAATCCTCAAAAGAGAGGAGTTTGTTTGCGTGTTACTACACAGACTCCTAAAAAGCCTAATTCTGCTTTAAGAAAGGTGGCTCGAGTAAGATTAACCAATGGGGTAGAAATATGGGCTTACATTCCTGGAATAGGACATAACTTACAGGAACACTCAGTGGTATTAGTTAGAGGGGGTCGTGTTAAGGATTTACCTGGTGTTCGCTATCATATAATAAGAGGAACCTTAGACGCTGGAGGGGTTGAAGGAAGAAAACAAGGAAGATCAAAATATGGAGCAAAGAGACCAAAAGAAGGAGGTAAGAAATAATGCCACGTAGAGGTCCAGCATCTATTAGAGAAATTCCTCCAGATCCTGTTTATAATAGTGTTCTAATACAAAAATTAATTAATAAAGTAATGCTAAATGGAAAGAAAAGTATTGCTGAAAAAATTGTTTATAGTGCAATGGAGATCATTAGAGAGAGAACTAAACAGAATCCATTGGAAATTGTTGAAAAGGCTGTACAAAATGTGACACCTCTTTTAGAAGTGAGACCAAGAAGGGTTGGTGGAGCTACATATCAAGTTCCTATAGAGGTTTCACCACGAAGGGGACTTTCTTTAGCATTAAGATGGATAGTAAGAGCTGCAAGGGAAAGAAAGGGCATGCCAATGAAAGAGAGATTGGCTAATGAAATTTTAGATGCTTTAAATAATACTGGCGGTGCTATTAAGAAAAAAGATGAGACACATCGTATGGCAGAAGCAAATAAGGCTTTTGCCCATTATAGATGGTAGTAAAGGAGGAAGATTAGATTGCCACGAGTTCCATTAGAAAAATTAAGAAATATAGGAATTGCAGCACATATTGATGCAGGTAAGACTACCCTTACCGAAAGAATATTATTTTATACTGGAAAAACCTATAAATTGGGTGAGGTTCATGAAGGAACTGCAGTAATGGATTGGATGGAACAAGAAAGAGAAAGAGGAATAACAATTACTGCTGCAACAACAACATGTGAATGGAAGGATCATGTTATAAATATCATAGACACACCAGGCCATGTAGACTTTACTGTTGAAGTAGAAAGATCAATGAGGGTACTAGATGGCTTAATTGTAGTCTTTTGTGGTGTTGCAGGTGTACAACCTCAATCAGAGACAGTATGGAGACAAGCTACAAAATATAATGTACCTCGCCTAATCTTTGTCAATAAAATGGATAGGGTTGGCGCCAATTTTTATCGAGTGATAGAAATGATAAAAGATAAACTTGGGGTAAGAGTTATACCACTAAATATTCCTATTGGAAGTGAAGATGAATTTAGGGGTGTAATTGATTTATTGGAAGAAAAAGCGGTTGTTTATCATGATGATTTGGGATTAAAATGGGAAACAATTCCAATACCCAATGAATTAAAGGAAGAGGTAGAGATTCATAGGCAAAAGCTTATAGAAGAAATTGTTGAATTAGATGACGAGCTATTGATAAAATACTTGGAGGGGGAAAAAATTCCTATAAAGGATTTGAAAAGAGTTCTAAGAAAAGCCACGATAGAGGGGAAGATATATCCTGCTCTTTGTGGTTCTGCATTTAAAAATAAGGGTATACAACCCCTTTTGGATGCTGTTATAGATTATCTTCCTTCACCATTAGATCTTCCACCTGCAAAAGGTGTTAATCCTCTAACTAATGAGGAGGAAATAAGATTAGTAAGCGAAGATGAAGCGTTTTGTGCTCTTGCCTTTAAAATTATGACAGATCCATATGTAGGAAGGCTTACTTATTTTAGAGTTTATTCTGGAAAGTTAGAGAAAGGATCTTATGTATATAATGCTTCAAAAGGGAAAAAAGAGAGAATTGGAAGACTTTTACAAATGCATGCTAATCATAGAGAGGATATCGATGTGGTTTATGTAGGAGATATAGCTGCAGTTGTAGGTTTGAAATATACAACTACTGGTGATACTCTTTGTGATGAAAGGAGACCTATTATTTTGGAATCTATAGTGTTTCCTGAGCCTGTTATTTCTGTGGCAATTGAGCCTAAAAGTACAGAAGAACAAGATAAATTAAGTTTGGCTCTTCAAAAATTAGCTGAAGAGGATCCAACGTTCAAGATTTCTTTTGATCAAGAAACAGGACAAACTCTTATTCATGGTATGGGAGAACTTCATTTAGAGATTATTGTGGATAGATTAAGAAGAGAATTTAAGGTTTCTGCAAATGTAGGTAAGCCTCAAGTGTCATATAGAGAAACAATAAGAAAACCTGTAAAAGTTGAAGGAAAATATATTAGGCAGACAGGTGGAAGAGGGCAATATGGGCATGTTTGGCTTCTTTTAGAACCTCTTCCTCGGGGGAATGGATTGGAGTTTGTTAATAAAATTGTAGGAGGGGTTATTCCTCAACAATTTATTCCTGCTATCGAGAACGGAATAAGAGAGGCTGCAGAAAGGGGAGTTCTTGCAGGTTATCCTGTGACAGATATAAAAGTTACTTTATTTGATGGCTCATTTCATGAAGTAGACTCCTCAGATATGGCTTTTAAGATTGCAGCATCTCAGGCTTTTAAAGAAGGAGTGTCGATGGGAGATCCTGTAATTTTAGAGCCTATTATGAAAATGGAAATTATTGTTCCAGAGGAATATATGGGGGAAGTCTTAGGAGATTTAAATAGCAGAAGGGGACATATAGAAGGAATAGAGTTTATAGAGAATTCTCGAGTAATTAGAGTAAAAATTCCGCTTTCAGAAATTTTTGGATATGCTACAATATTAAGGTCTTTGACGCAAGGGAGAGGAATATTCTCCATGGAATTTTCTCATTATGAAGAAACTCCTTTAAATATACAAGAAAAGATCTTATCTACTAAATAAAAAATTTAGATATTAGGAGGAGAAGGAAGGATGGCGAAGGAGAAATTTATAAGGACAAAGCCACATGTGAATATAGGGACCATAGGGCATGTAGATCATGGTAAGACGACATTAACGTCAGCGATATCGAAGGTATTAGCTGCTGAAGGTTTAGCGAAGCCAT
>CALHLF010000041.1 GCA_938034905.1 uncultured bacterium
CATGGCAACTTCTAAGGTTTTTTCTAATCCATATTTTGTGCTTCTATTTGAATAATTAAAAGAAATTTCCCTCTCTAAAATTTCTTTTAAACCCTTAAGGATTTTTATAGATTTTGTTTCAGAAATCATTCTAAGCCTAAATAATAATAATAATAAGGTTGTCCCCCATAGATTAATTCTATAGAAAGGGATGGATATTTTTGAGAGACCAAATTACACAATTTTTGAGCTTCTTCTTTACTTATATCTTGTCCATAATAAATTGTTAGAATTTCCTCTTTCTCCTTAAAAAGTCTTTCTAGTAAATTTAATACTACTTCATTAATATCTTTACCTACATAAGCAATTTCATCATTAATTAATCCTAAAATATCTCCTTCAAAAATCTCAAACCCATTTATAGATGTATTTCTTATTGCCTTTGTTATTTCCCCAATTTTTATTTTCTCCTTTCCCTTCTCAAATTTTTCCTTCATTTGTTCCCAGGAATCCTTTGGATTAAACTCAACCAATGCTCTAATACCTTCCAAAACATGCCTTGTAGGAATTATTATTACTTTATCTTTATAAAGCTTTTCCACTTGTTGTGCTGCTAAAATAACATTTTTATTATTTGGAAAAAGAAAAACTTTTTCTGCATTTATTTTTTCTACAGCATTTTTTATATCTTCCACACTGGGATTTAAAGTTTGTCCCCCATTTATTACAAAATCTACTGAAAAACTATTAAAGATTTGATTCAATCCTTCTCCCCAAGATACCACTACAAAACCTACACTCTTTTTGGGAGATAGGTTTTCAACAGATGATTCCATTTCTTTTCTTAATCTTTCTTCGTGCTGTTCTGTCATATTATCTATCTTTATTTGAGATAGACTTCCTAGTTCTAAAGCCCTATCTAAAATCTTACCAGGATTATTAGTATGAATATGAACCTTTAACATTCCTGTTGCTTCTGCAGTAACAATACTATCTCCCTGAGAATAAAGCCAATTTTTAAATTCTGAGAAATCTGTAGTTTCTTGAGAAACTATGATAAACTCAGTACAATATTGATAAGTAATTATATGCTTCTCTATTACTTCCAATTCAGGTCTATCCCTCAGAATGCTTACCTCTTCTTTAACTTCTATTTTCTTTCCTAAAAGGCCATTTAAGAATCCTTCCCAGAAATAGACTAAACCTTGCCCACCAGCATCAACAACCTGAGCTTCTTTAAGTATAGGTAGAAGATTGGGAGTGTTAGCTAATGCCTCTTTTGCCTTATCAAGCATTCTTTTGGTTATAACTAATATATCCTTTGACTCCTTTAAAGATCGAGTTGCCTCCCTTACTCCTTCCCTGAGAACAGTGAGAATGGTTCCCTCTGTAGGTTTTAAAACTGCTCTATATGCAACTCTCGTTGCTTCTTGCCATGCCTTTACCCAAATTTCTGCATCAATTTTATTTTTATCCTTTATATATTCCGCAAAACCTCTAATAATTTGAGAGAGAATCACTCCTGAGTTTCCCCTTGCCCCCATAAGAGAACCTTTTATTGATGCTTCAGCTATATTTTTTATACTTTTATCCCTTTGTTTTTTTATCTCTGCTAAAGTGGATTGCAATGTATATAACATATTTGTTCCTGTATCGCCATCGGGAACAGGGAATACATTCAAAAGATCAATTTCTTCTTTATGAATTTTCAATTGATATAATGCATGTTCAAAAAGATTTTCTAGTACTTCTCCATTTAACTCTTGAATCTTTTGCAAAACTAAACTTCCTCCCAATTAAAGGATTCCTTTTTTTCTTCCATTAAGCGAATTCCCCAAATATTTACATTTATCTCTTTCACTGTAAGTCCTGTGATTTTTTCTAAATTCCACTTCACTCGTTCCATGACATTATGAGCAACTTCAGGAATTCTCACACCATAAGCAACAATAATGTAAAGTTCTATTGTTAATCCATTTTCATCAAGACGCACTTGAACTCCCTTTCCCAACTCTTCTCTATGAAGAAGTTCTGAAATACCATCAGCGATACTTCTTGCTGCCATTCCAATAACCCCATAACTTTGAAGAGCAGATAGACTTGCTAAGGTTGCGATAGCATTCTCAGAAATTTCTACCCAACCAATACCTGTAAAGTATCTCTGATGGGATTTCTCTTGTTTAAATATAAAGTCTCGGATCCAACGCATCCCTTAATCCATCCCCTAACAGGTTAAACCCAAATACTACAATCATGATCACAATACCTGGAAAAACAGGATACCACCAAGCACTTCTCATATATGCTAAACCAGCTTGAACCATAGAACCCCAACTGGGAGTTGGTGCTTGAACTCCTAATCCTAAAAAGCTTAAACCTGCTTCTAACATTATCATTCCGCCCATTCCAAGAGTAGCTTCAATAATTATTGGAGAAAGGGCATTGGGTAAAATGTGCTTAAATAGAATTCTCAAAGTTCCTGCCCCCACTGCCCGAGCACTTGCAACAAAATCTCTCTCCCTCAAACTCAATACCTGTCCTCTAACAATACGAGAAACTCCTGCCCATCCAATAAGGGCAACTGCAAGATATAAATTTTGAATTCCTGGCCCAAAAACTGCAACTACTGCAATTACAAACAAAAGAAAAGGAAAGGCAAAAAGTATTTCAACAATCCTCATAATTACGTCATCAACCCAACCCCCATAAAATCCAGCTAAAAGGCCAAGAACTGTTCCAAGGGAGATAGAAATAACTTGAGCAAAGAAACCAATTTGAAGAGAGACACGTGCTCCAAATATGATTCTACTTAAAATATCCCTCCCAAATTCATCCGTTCCCAATAGATGCTCCCTACTGGGAGGTAATAAATATTTTGAAAGATCAACTTTTAAAGGATCATAAGGGGCAATATAATTAGCAAATATTGCAATAAAAATAATTATAAGTACTATACTAAGTCCAACAAGAGCAAGCCTGTTTTTTACAAGTCTTTTCCATGCTATTTTCCATAAACTTCTTGGTTTTCTTATACTTTGTTGTAAAATAAGTTCATCGGCCACAATCTATACCTCCTATTCATATCTAATCCTTGGATCAATAAGAGCATAAGAAAGATCAACTACCAAATTTGCTATTATATAAATAAAGGCAATAAAAATAACAGTCCCCTGAATTACTGGTAAATCTCTATCAAGAATTCCTTGAACTGTTAATCTTCCTAATCCTGGCCATGCAAATATTGTCTCTGTAAGGACAGCTCCTGTTAGAAGATCACCAACAACCATTCCTGCATAAGTTGCAACAGGAATAAGGGCATTTCTTAAAGCATGCTTAAAAATAACTAATTTTTCTGGTACTCCTTTTGCTCTTGCAGTAATTATATATTCTTGTCTTATTACTTCTAACATTGAGGATCTCGAAAGACGAGCAAAATATGCTGCAGGTCTTGTTCCAAGAGCTATTGCAGGTAACACAACTGCCTTTAATCCATATTCTGATATATATCCCCCAAGGGGGAACCATCCTAACTTAAAACCAAATATTAATAAAAGTATAATTCCTATCCAATAAACAGGAGCAGAAACACCAAGAAGTGCTATCACCATAGCAGAGTAATCAAAAATCGAATATTGCTTAACTGCAGAGATTATTCCCGCAGAAACGCCAATTCCTACTGCTATAATAAAGGAAAATAATGCCAAAACAGCTGTTGCCTTTAATCTCTCCAATATAGATTCTAAAACTGGTATATTGGTTTTAAAAGATCTACCAAAATCAAGTCTAACTATCCTTCCTAAAAATTTTATATATTGAACATACCAGGGTTGATCTAAACCCCAGGATTTTCTAATTTGAGCTAATACCTCTGGATCTGCCCTTTGTCCTGCAATTAACCGTGCAGGATCACCAGGAGCTATATAGAATAAGGCAAAAGTGATTAAAGATACCCCTATAAACACAGGAATCATCTGTATCAATCTTCTTATAAAATATCTATACAACTTAACTTATCTCCTCCTTCTTACTAAAAAATTATGGAGACAAGGCTTAAGCCTTGCCTCCATTAATAATTTATTTTGATAGCCAAACCACTCTATATCTTACACCAGAAAGTCCTGTTAGTGGATCTACATACAATCCATGTACCCAAGGCTGATGTATAGGCTGAGATACATAATAGAATATTGGGACTATAGGTGCGTCTTCTAAGATTAATTTCTCTGCTTCATTATAATATTTTACTCTTAAATTCCAGTTTGATACTTTTCTTGCCTTATTTGTTAACTCATCAACCCTTGCATTCTTATAGAAAGAATGATTTCCTGCCTCACCAAAATTACCAGAATTAAATAGTACCCATAAGAAGTTATCTGGATCGATATAATCTGCGACCCATCCTAATCTGAATATAGGAAGTTCACCTTTATCTAGTAGATCAAGATATACTGCCCAATCATAGTTTTGGAGTTTTGTCTTTATCCCAATCTCTGCTAAATTAGCCTGAATTGCTTCCATTATTCTTTGATGAGCTCTACTTGTGTTATAAAATATTGTCAACTCTGGAAGCCCTTTTCCACCAGGATAGCCTGCCTTTTCAAGGAGTTTTTTCGCCTCTTCTAAATTATAACTTAGATTTTCTTTTGCCCAATTATATATACCCTTGCTAAATCCGGGCATATTTGGTGGAAGAATCGTATATGCAACTTCAGCTCTATTCCTTCTAATAACTCTTACTATTTCTTCTTTATTGATAGCTCTTGTAATTGCCCATCTAAGATACTTGTTATCTAATGGCTTCTTCTGAACATTAAATCCTAAATAATAAATTCCAAGAATAGGCTTACTAATAATATATGGTTTATACTTTGGATCATTACTAACTCTATCCCATTCGGTATCAGGAATACCAGTTATATCTAATAATCCTTTTTCAAAATTCAGAAAATCTACTTGCTCGTCAGGAATAATTGCCCATTCAATGGCATCGGTATATGGTCTTCCTCTAAAATACTTAAGATTTGCTTTTACCCTTACCTTTACATCATGTTTCCATTCTTCAAATATATATGCACCAGTCCCTACAGGATTTGTAGCAAAATCCTTTCCTAATTTTTCCACAACCTCCTTGGGAACAACCCAAAAACAGGAATAAGTTAAAGTAGATAAGAATGGGGCAAAAGGTTCCTTTAAAGTAATTTCTAATATATATTTACTTTTTGCCTTTATATCTTTGATGGGATCAGCAAAATTTGCCCGAGGAGAAGCTGTCTTTGGATCCATAACTCTTTTTATAGAATATACAAAATCCTCTGCTGTAACCTTTCTTCCATTATGGAAATACACATCATCCCTTAAATAGAAGGTATAAGTAAGACCGTCTTTAGAAATACTCCAACTTTTTGCAATTACTGGAACAACTTTTCCCTCTGGATTGTACTCTACTAAACCATCAAAGATCTGTCTTGCAACCTCATCAGAAGCAGTATCAGTAATCATTGCAGGATCTAAGGTTGGTGGATCATTTATTAAGCTTCTTCTTAAAACTCCTCCATATCTAGGAGTTTGAGCTAAAGAAGCTCCCGATAGTAAAGTGATTAGTAAAATTAATAAAAGAATAGTCGTAAAACGCCTCATAGCTTGACCTCCTTTTAAGTTTTAATTTGGAGAGATAAACTTAAATTTCACCTCACATCAGACTAAAAATAATAATGTAGAGGTTAATATAAAAAGTATTGCTAAAATAATTGTGATCTGCTTTAAAGTTTTTTCCATTCTTCTTTTTGCTTTATAAAATATTGATTGACCACCACCAATAAAACCCAAACCCTCTCCCACTTCGGATTGAAAGAGTATTACCGCAATTAATCCCACAGAGATTAAAAAATGAAAAATTAAAAGAACTATATACATAATCTTCTCTCCTTTATTAAATTTTTTCTTCTAATTAAATTCTGACTATTTCCCAGAAAGTTTGAGGATTTAAACTTGCACCTCCTACCAATGCACCATCTATTTCAGGTTGGGATAAAAATTCAGAAATATTCTTAGGATTTACACTTCCTCCATATTGAATTCTAATCTCCTGAGCTACTACTCCTGAGTATTTTTTCTCAATTATTTCTCTAATTAAAGAGGCAACTTCATTAGCATCCTCTCCCCTTGCAGAATGCCCTGTTCCAATAGCCCAGACTGGCTCATAGGCAATAACAAGTTTTTTAACATTTTCTTTATCTAATCCTTCTAATGCTCCATTTATCTGTTTTATAATAATATCATTTGTCTTTCCTTTTTCTCTCTCTTCCCATTTTTCCCCAATACAAAGAATAGGAATAAGACCATTATCAAAAGCAGATTTTAATTTTTTATTTACAATTTCATCATCCTCACCAAAATATTGTCTTCTTTCCGAATGCCCTATAATTACATATTCACATCCTAAATCCCTTAACATAATAGGAGAAATCTCTCCAGTATAAGCTCCTTCCTTTTCCCAAAAAAGATTTTGGGCCCCTAATTTATAAGGAGTATCTTTTATATATTCTCTTACCAAGAAAAGAGAAGTAAAAGGGGGACAAATAACTACTTCTTTTTCAGTATAATTATTTGACAAGGATAAAAATTCCCTTAAAAAATTTTCAGCATCCTTTATAGTTTTATACATTTTCCAATTTGCAGCAATAATTTTTTTTCTCAATTTCTCTTCCTCCTTATAATATTCTCATTAATTTATATACTCCCTTTTTCAAACTATTCCTTATTCTTCCCAAATTTGCTCCTGGAGTTGATACTGCAACTAATACAGCAGGTTTTCCTTCCAAAGGCATTAGGAAAATTGCTCCCTCATCATAAATAATAAGAATTTCTCTTGTATTACCCTTAACTAAAGTTTGTCCAATCATCGAAGCTACCTTCAACCCTCCAGAAGCTATACCTGCTACCTCTTCTGTATCTGTAGAGTCCTTAGCGATTCCTTCTATAGTTAATCCATCTTCACTCACTAAAACAGATACTTGAATCCCTTCTGTTTTGATAATCTCTTCTAAAACCTCTTTTATATCAGCCAAAATTCCTCCCCCTAAAATTATATTACTTTTTCTCTAACAGAACAGCTATGCCTGGTAAAATCTTTCCTTCTAAGAATTCTAAAGACGCTCCCCCACCTGTAGAGATATGGGTAAACTTATCTTCTAAACCCAATTTAGATATTGCAGAGGCAGTATCTCCACCACCTACAATACTTACACAATTTTTATTATTAGCTATAGCTTTTGCTATTTCTTTTGTACCCTCTGAAAATTTATCTATTTCAAAGATACCCATTGGTCCGTTCCATATTATCGTTTTTCCTTGAGCTATCTCTTTTACAAACTTCTCTATAGACTTAGGCCCAATATCTACTCCTATATCATCAATTTCAAATTCCCCTTTACCTTTTATTTTTGTCTCTGCAGTCTCAGAAATTTCTTTAACAACCACAGCATCATCAGGTAGGAGAAGTTTTACTCCTTTTTCTTCTGCAGTTTTAATAAATTTTTTAGCTATTTCTATCTTATCTTCTTCTAATATTGATTTTCCTATCTCAAATCCCTGAGCTTTCCAAAAAGTAAACATCATTCCTCCACCAATAATTAAGGTATCAACCTTTTCTAAAAGATTTTCAATAACTCCAATTTTATCAGACACCTTCGCACCACCAAGGATACAAATAAAAGGTCGCTCAGGCTTTTCTAAGGCACTCCCCATAATTTCTATTTCTTTTTTAATTAGGAGACCTGCATAAGAAGGTAAATATTGAGCAACTCCTGCGGTAGAAGCATGAGCTCTATGAACTGTACCAAAGGCATCACTTACATAAATATCTCCAAGTCTTGCTAATTTTTTAGCAAATTCTGGATCATTAGCTTCCTCCTCTTTATGGAATCTTAGATTTTCAAGAAGTATTATCTCTCCTGGTTTCATGTTTTCTACTTCTCTTTCAACTTCTTCTCCGATACAATCATTTAATTTTTTAACTTTTTTCCCTAAAAGCTCGCTTAATCTTTTAGCGATAGGATCTAATCTTAAATCTTCTTGAATTCCCTTTGGTCTTCCCAGATGGGACATTAATATTACTTTTGCCTTTTTTTCTATTAAATATTGAATTGTCGGTAATGCTTCCCTTATTCTTTTATCATCAGTAATTACTCCATTTTTTATAGGAACATTAAAATCAACTCTTACTAAAACCCTTTTATTCGCCAAATCTTCTTCCTTTAAATCTAAAATACTTAATTTTGCCATTTTCTTTCCTCCTTTCTTCTAAATATTATAAAATTACATAATTTTTTGTCAAACCTAAAATAGAAACCATCTGAAAAATTATAATATTCTCAAAATATAGGTTTTAAGTTATTTAATAAAATTATTTAATATAAATTCTGCTACTTTATCTGCATCATGCCTAACTAAGTTAGTCTCACTTATGAAATTTCCAGTTAAAACTTCTACATTAAATTTTTTAAAATTATCTAAATCAACTTCAACAATATTTGCTCCTGAACTTCTATACTTATTCAAAAGTTCCTTCCTTGGAACTTTTGTATTTACAATTACATAATCCACAGGAACAAAACCTAAATGTTCAACTATTACTGATAGATGACTAGATGCAGAAAACCCAATAGTCTCATAGGGTTGAGTCATGACATTACATATATAAATTTTAGGAATCTTTAATTTTTTTATAGTATTTTTAATTTCCTCTATTAATAAATTAGGAAGAATACTTGTAAAAAGGCTTCCAGGTCCAATAATTAGTAAGTCAGAATTTTTAAGAGCTTCTATAGCTTCCGGAGTTGCAGTTATTATAGGAGAAGAAGAGACAAGAGATAACCTTCTAATCCTTCCTTCTTTATATGAGGAAATAGCAGTTTCTCCAATAATTTCTACACCATTATCAAAAACTGCTTTTAATTTTACTTTACACAAAGTAGAAGGAAAAACCTGTCCTTTGATTGCTAATACTTTACTTGCCTCTTTAATTCCTAAAAGAAAATCTCCAAGAATTGAGGACATTGCCACCAAAAAAATATTCCCAAAGGAATGTCCCTTTAAATCTCCATTAGTGAATCTATATTGGAATAGTCTTGTCATTAATGCTTCTTCATCAGCTAATGCAACCAAACAATTTCTCACATCTCCAGGAGGTAAAACATCTAAATCTTTACTTAATCTTCCAGAACTTCCTCCATCATCACTTACTGTTACAATGGCATTTAATTTTAGAGGATATTTTTTCAAACCTCTAAGGATTGTAGAAAGTCCAGTCCCGCCACCAATAACCGTAACAACAGGATATTTTTTTTCCATATTACAATATATCTTTCATAATATCTCTATGAAAAACCTTAACAGGATATTTTGGAGAAAGATATTCTGCTAATACATTTGCAATTACTACTGCCCTATGCCTACCCCCTGTACATCCTATTGAAATATTTAAATAACTTTTTCCTTCTTCTTGATATAAAGGAATAAGAAAGTCCAAGAAATTTTTCATATATTTTAAAAATTCTTGAGCTTCTTTACGACTCAATAAATACTCTTTAACTTGAAGATCTTCTCCTGATAAAAATCTCAATTCTTTCTCGTAGTAAGGATTAGGTAAAAATCTTACGTCAAAAATAAGATGGGAATCTAAGGGAATTCCATATTTAAATCCAAAGGAGTATATAGTTATAAATAAATGATTCTTAGAAACATAACTTAATCCTTCTATAAGTTCTAAAATCTTATCTCTTAATAATTTTGGGGTTAAATTGCTGGTATCCAAAATATAAGTAGCTAAGTTTCTTATTTTCTCAAGTCTTTGCTTTTCCAAACTAATACTTTCTAAGATTCCTTTCCCTTCTTTTGCAAGGGGATGTCTTCTTCTGGTTTCATTATACCTTCTTACTAAGGTTTCCTCGTCTGCTTCTAAAAACAAAAGCATATAATTTATATAATATTTTTTAAGGCCTTCAAATACATTCTCAAAATTTTGTAAAAATTCTTCACTTCTAATATCAGTTACTAAGGCAATTTTTGAGATTTTTCCATCAGTATTTATACACAATTCTATTAAGGTGGGTATTAGATTAGGAGGAAGATTATCTACACAAAAGAAACCAATATCCTCCAGAATATGTAAAGCTTGTGATTTTCCTGCACCAGATAAACCTGTTATAATTATAAGTTGAAAGTTATCTTTTTTCATGAGTTTTATTATACAATAAAAATAACACAAAATAAAAGATAACATTGGAGGGTTTAATGAGAAAAAAATTTGTAAAGGAGATACCTTTAACAAAAAGGGAAAGACTTATTTTTAAAATTTTAAAGTTTTTTCTCCTTTCCTTTACGATATTATTACTTTTGGGTATTTCTATTTTCGTATCCTATGTGATGACCGCAATTAAAGAAGCTCCTCCTATTGATAAATGGATGGAGCTAAGACCGAGCGAAACTACTTTTATATACAGCAGTGATAATAAAATCCTAGGAAAATTATATACAGAAAACAGAATAATAGTACCTCTTCATAAGATCTCTGCCTATCTACAGAAGGCAGTGATCGTTTCAGAAGATGAGGGTTTCTACACCCATTCAGGTATAAGTTTAAGGAGAATTATTGGAGCTATTTGGAATGATATCTTGGCAATAAAAGATCCCAATAGGAATATTCAAGGTGGAAGTACCATAACTCAACAAGTAGCAAGATTACTCTTTCTTTCTTTAGAAAGGACAATAAAAAGAAAAATCCAAGAGATTTATATAGCTTTTAAATTGGAAAAATATTATACCAAACAAGAAATTTTAGAGATGTATCTTAATTTAGTATATTGGGGAAATGGAGCCTATGGGGCAGAAGCAGCAGCTCAAACATATTTTGGGAAATCTGCAAAGGATTTATCTTTAGAAGAAAGTGCTCTATTGGCTGGAATACTTCCAGCTCCAGAAATATACAATCCATATAGGAGTCTAGAAAGGGCCAAATTGAGAAGAGATATGGTTTTGAAAAAATTATATGATAAAGGATATATAAATGAAAAGGAATTCAATAAAGCTTATAATTCCCCTATAAAAGTTATCCCTAAAAAGAATTCAAGTTATAGTGCTCCATATTTTTTAGACTATGTAATAAAAGAGTTAATTGAAAGGTTTGGGAAAGATACAGTATATCGAGGGGGATTAAAGGTATATACCACCATAGACTTAAATTTACAAAAATTAGCAGAAGATTCGTTAAGAAAAATCATTCAAAAATATGGAAAGGATTATAATATTTCTCAAGTAGCATTGGTTAGTATAGAAACCTCCACAGGTTATATAAAAGCATGGGTAGGAGGATTAGATTATTCCAAAAGTCAATTTGATAGAGTTAGTCAAGCCATGAGACAACCAGGCTCCTCCTTTAAGCCTTTTGTTTATCTTACTGCATTACAAAGAGGTTTTAAGCCTTCTGACCTTATAGAAGAAAAAGAGATTTCATATAAATTTAATAATAAAATTTGGAAACCTAAAAATTATGACGAAAAATTACACGGAACTGTTTCTTTAGAGGATGCTCTAAAATACTCTTATAATATTGCCACTATAATTCTTTTAGAAGAGATTGGGGTTGGTGACGTAATAAAAAATGCGAAGAGAATGGGAATTGAAAGTGAACTTGAGCCAAGTTTAGCCTTAGCCCTAGGAACTTCAGTGGTTACTCCCTTAGAACTCACTCGTGCCTACACTGCCTTAGCAAATGGAGGATTTCGAATAACTCCAATTGCTATATTAAGAGTTGAAGATAGCAAGGGAAATATTTTATTAAATAATGAACCCCAATTGGTTCCTATTTTAGATAAAGATGTGGTAGCTTCATTAGTAAGAATAATGAAGAAGGTTATACAAGAGGGAACAGGAACAAGGGCAAACATTGGGAGACCCTGTGCAGGAAAGACTGGAACAACTGATGACTATAGGGATGCTTGGTTTATTGGATTTACCCCCGAATTATGTACAGGAGTTTGGGTAGGAAATGATGATTATTCCAAAACAAAAAAAGTTGTGGGTGGATTTATTCCAGCGATGATCTGGAAAGAATTTATGTCCAATGCTTTAAAGGATAAACCTATTAAAGATTTTGATTTTCTCTACCAACCAACATATAGTGAGTCGACAATAGAAAAAACTAAAACTCCAACAATTGAAACTACAGAGACTTTAACTCCATAGCTTTTTTATGCCTTCTTATTAACTCTTCCATAACATCTCTAAAGGATAAATTTTTAAAAATTAAGGCAACTAAAAGATGATACATAAGATCTGAGACTTCATATGTAAAATTATCATTTATATCTTTAATACCCGATATAATTACTTCTATAGATTCCTCGCCAACTTTTTGTATTATCTTTTCTAATCCCTCTTTAAAAAGACTTGTAGTATAGGAATTCTCTGGAAGTTTTTCTTTTCTTTCTTTAATTATATCTTCTAAATAAAACAAAAAATTCTCAGGTAGATCATTTACACTTCTATAAAAACAAGAATAGTTTCCTGTATGACACGCATTTCCAATTTGTTCAACAATCAGTAAAATAGTATCACCATCGCAGTCTATTTTTATATCTAAAACCTTCTGAATATTTCCTGAAGTTTCTCCTTTATGCCATAATTCTCCTCTACTTCTGCTCCAATACCAAGCTTGTTTTGTCTCTATAGTTTTTCTTAATGCCAATTCATTCATGTATGCCAACATTAAAACTTTCCCTGTTTTATAATCTTGCACGATCACAGGGATAAGCCCCTTCTCATCAAATTTAATACTTTTTAACAATTCCAATATTTCCATTATACTCTCCTTACCAATATATTTTTACTTGCCAAGTAATTTTTAACATCATTAATGGTATATTTTTCATAATGAAAAATTGATGCAGCAAGAACTGCATCCACACCAACCTTAAAAGCATTATATAAATCTTCAAGACTTCCCGCGCCCCCTGATGCTATAATTGGAATATTTACTAAGGAAACAGCATTTTCTAAAAGTTCTAAATCATATCCTCTTCTATGTCCATCTGCATCTATACTTGTAAGAAGAACTTCTCCTGCTCCTCTTTTTTCTACCTCCAATATCCAATCTTTAAAATCAATTCCTGTTTTTTCTTTTCCACTTTTAATATATACTTCCCACTTATTTTTAAAAACTCTTTTTGCATCTATTGCAACAACCAAACATTGACTACCAAATTCCTTTGCAACTCTATTTATTAGCGATGGATCTTTAACTGCGGAAGTATTTATAGAAATTTTATCTGCACCTGCTCTTAATAGTTCCCTTACATCTTCTACACTTCCAACTCCACCCCCAACAGTTAAAGGAATAAAAAGTTCCTTTGCTACTTCTCTTACCAATTTTAGAAAGGTCTTTCTGGACTCCAAAGTTGCAGTTATATCTAAAAGGACTAATTCATCTGCACCTTCCCTTTCATACCTCTTAGCAAACTCTACTGCAGGTCCTATAACTTCAAGATTTTCAAAACTTCTTCCCTTAACTACATTATCCTTTATAGTATCTAAGCAAGGAATAATCCTTTTAGCTAACATATAATTTTTTCTGCCTCCTTTAGATCTATTCTCCCCTCTAATAAAGCTCTTCCAATAATAACTCCCTTAATCCTATTATATCTATTATTTAACTCCTTAATTTTTATTAAGTCGTCTAAGGAACTAATACCCCCAGCAATCCATAGATTAAAATTAGTGTTTTCTAAAATAAAGGAGATGAGATTTATATTAACACCTGAAAGGGTTCCATCCTTTGTTATATCTGTAAAAATAATTTCTTCAAAATCTGAATTCTCCAACTTTTCTTTGATCTCTTCCCATGAAACTTCTTCCTTCCATCCCCTTATTGATACTTTTCCATTTCTCCAATCTATACTGGGAATGATTTTTTCTTTAAATTTTTCTCTTAAATTCTTAATAAAATTTAAATCCTCTTTTAAAAAACTACTTATAATTACCCTCCATGCTCCAAAGGATAAAATTTTTTGAATTTTCTCTATAGAACGAATTCCTCCGCCCACCTCCACAGGAATTGGAATATTTTTTACAATTTTTTCTATAATATCCATATTTGTTTCTTCTTCTCTAATTGCTCCTTGGAGATCAATAAGATGAATTGCCCTCGCACCCTCTTTATACCAAAAAAGGGCTAAATCATAAGGATTATCTATTTGAAGGACAATTTTTCCTTCTTCTCCCCTCTCCATTCTTACAACTTTCCTTTGGAACAGATCAATAGCAGGAAGAATAATCATAGGCATAATCTAAGAAATTTCTTAATAGTTTTAACCCCCAAAAACTACTTTTTTCAGGATGAAATTGAACTCCAAAGATAGAATTTTTTTCGATCACTGATGGAAAATTCTCTTCATAGAAGGTTTCTCCAACAATAATATTTCTATCCACAACATCTACATAAAAGGAATGAACAAAATAAAAAAAAGAATTATCCTTAATATCTTTAAAAAGAATCGAATCCCTTACTATTTTTACTTGATTCCATCCTAAATGAGGCAATTTTTTACTTTTTAATCTTAATACCTTTCCTAAAAAAATGTTAAAACCTTCTTTACCTATTGCTTCTTCGCTCTCTCCAAAAAGAATCTGCATACCCAAACATATCCCTAAAAAGGGCTTAATTTTTATTAAATTTTTCAATATTTCCATCTTATTATCTTCTCTCAAATAATCAATAGCTTGAGAGAAATTTCCTTGTCCTGGAAATATCAATGCCCTTCCCTTTTCCCATACCTTTGGATCTGATGATGCTATAGCCTTTACATTTAAAAAATCTAAGGCTTTTAATATACTAAAAAGATTTCCTCCACCATAATCAATTACTACTATCATAATATTTTACCTTTAGTTGAAGATATTCTTTCTTCAATTCTTGTTGCTTCTTTTAAGGATAAACCTAAAGCTTTAAATATTGCTTCCTGAATATGATGGAGATTTTCTCCTGAAATTATATTGACATGTAATGTTATCTTAGACTCATTTACAAAAGCCTTTAAAAATTCTTTTATTAAATCATGCCCATCTCTTTTAATATCTTCCTTCCATTTTAAATAAGGTCTTCCACTAATATCAATTGCTAATAAAACTAAAGCCTCATCCATAGGAAGTATTTGGTGGGAAAATCTCTTAAAATTAGTATTAGATAATGCATCCCTTAAGGCCATTCCAATAGTTAAGCCTAAATCCTCTACAAGATGATGCTCATCGACCTCAATATCTCCTTCTGCATAAACCTCTAAATCAAAGGAAGAATAAAATACGAAGGTTTCCAAAAGATGTCTCCAATAAGGAATAGGAATTTTTCCTTTTAATTTTCCCTCTCCATCTAAATCTAAAATTATCTTTATTTTTGTCTCCTTTGTTTCTCTCTCAACTTCTGCCCTTCTCATTTAGCACCTCATATAAACAATTTAAAAATTTTTTGTTCTCATATTCACTTCCCACTGTAACTCTAATAGTATTTTCTAAAAGTATTTCCTTACTAAAATCTCTTATAGCAATTCCATTCTGATTTAAGAATTTTTCTATATCTTCCTTTAGAATACTTCTTATTAGAAGAAAATTAGTTCTTGAAGGATATACCTTTATATTGGGGATTTTAATCAATTCCTTATATAAATATTCCCTCTGTTCTTTTATAATATTAATCCTTTCTTTTAATATATTCCAATACTTTAAAACTACTTCTCCAGCAATTTGGGAAAAGATATTTAAATTAAAAGGAAGTCTATAGTTTTCTAAATATTCTATTACTTCAGGACTTGCTATAAGATATCCTAATCTTATCCCTGCACAAGAAAAGGCTTTGGAAAAGGTTCTTAAGATTAAAAGATTTGGAAAGTCCTTTAAAAACTTTAAGAAGGTTATTCCAGAAAACTCATAATAGGCTTCATCTATAAGAATAAAACCTTGAAAATTTTTAAATTTCTCCATATCATCAAAACTAAGAAGCAAATTACCTGTAGGATTATTTGGATTGCAAAAAACTATTAATTTTATATCTTCATTAAGATAATTTTCAAAATCTTCCCAGGAAAAACTAAAATCTTCTTTATTTAATGTGATTTTTATCAGATTTATATCCCTTTGAAGGAATATTTTTTGATAAAGAGGAAATGTTGGTTGAGGTAAAACCACCTTATCTCCTGGCTTTAAAAGAGCATTTGCCAGTATACTTATTACCTCTCCTGAGCCATCTCCAAAAAGAAAATATTCCTCTCCAATTCCTATAAATCTTGCTAAAGTCTTTCTTAGATTTACTGCCCTGCTATCAGGGTATCTATTCCAAGGAGTATCCCTTAATCTTTCGAGAATTTCTCTTTTTGCTTCCTCAGGTAAATCATAAGGATTTTCATTTCTTGCAAGACATATAGGTAATTCTTTAACCTCTACTTTATACCCTTTATATTCATTCTTTATGACATCTTTCCACATTTTCATTCTCCATAGTTTCTTAGACTTTTCTCATGCATAGGAAAACCCTCTTCCTTAGCAATAATACTTCCAAAAATAAAGATATTTTTAATATCTTTTTCACTTAATTTTACAAAACTTATTCTCTTTATAAATGTATTTACACATAAACCAGATGAGAATATAGCTCTTCCCCCTGTAGGTAAAATGTGGCTGGGACCTGCGATGAAATCACCAAAAATTGAGGAGTGATTAATGAAAATAGCACCCGCATTTCTAATAAAAGGAAGATATTTTTCTGCATCTACACATATTATCTCTAAATGTTCTGGACCTATCTCATTTATTACATCTATTGCTTCCATCTCCTTAGCTATGATAATAAAACTATTTTTCAAAGAACTCTCAATATATTCTCTACGAGAAGAATATTCTATTTCCCTTTCTATTCCCTCTAAAATTAATGGTATTTTATCTTTTTCCTCTAATATTATCCATCCCCTATCCTTAGGTGAATGTTCTATCTGAGCCAAGAAATCACAAATAATTTTCTGAATATTAAATTCCTTATCCTTTATCCAAATGGCAATCTCACTGGGACCATTTATTCCATCTATTCCTACATCTCCAAAGACTAATTTTTTTGCAATGGCAACATAAATATTTCCCGGCCCTACAACTAAATCTACCTTTGGAATTGACTCTGTCCCATATGCAAAGGCAAAAATAGCTTGTGCACCACCTATGGTAAAAATCTCATTTATATTTAAAATTTTTAAAGTATATAAAAAACTTTCATTATATTTTTCCCTTGGGGGAGTTGCTATATAAATCTCCTTTACCCCTGCAATTCTTGCTGGAATAACAGACATTAAAATTGATGAAGGATAACTTGCCCTTCCTCCTGGAATATATATTCCAACCTTCTCTATTGGCCTCAAGATTTGTCCTAATATACTTCCATCATCATTTATAAAAAACCAAGAATTCATAACTTCCCTATTGTAATATTCCTCAACTCTTTTTGCCATTTCCCTTATTGCCCTTTTAAACTCTTCATTAACTTTTTGTTCCTCAAAATTTACCTCTCTTAAATCCAATTTAAAACCCTTATTACTCAAATCTACTCCATCAAATTTTCTTGTTAATTCTAAAAGAGCTTTATCCCTTTTCTCTTTAATTTCTCTTAATATAACTTTTAATTCTCCTTCAACTTTTTCTTCCTCTTCTTTAATTATCTCTTTTATATTGCTTCTTTTAAATTCCTCATAGGTTATTACCTTTATCATATCTTTCCTCCAAATATTCTATCTGATCTAAAAACTCTAAAATCTCAGATTTTTTCCAAACAAAACTGACTTCATTTGCAATTAGATATGCTGATGATTCAAATAGAACTTCTTTTATAACTAAATTATTCTCTCTCAGTGTATTTCCAGTTTCTACTAAATCTACAATACATGAGGAAATCTTTACTAAAGGAGCAAGCTCTATAGAACCATTTAATTTCACAATCTTAAAATTAACTCCCTTCCATATTTCTTTTAAATATTTCTCAGTGACATTGGGGTATTTTGTAGAAACGTATATTGTTTCATTCTTTGACAATTCCCAGTGAGGATAACTTGCTATAACCATCTTACATTTTCCAAAGTTTAATCTCTTTAAAATTGCGACTCTATTCATCTTCTCTTCTATAATATCTCTTCCTACAATTCCCAAATCAGTAATTCTTTCCTCCACGTAAGTAGGAATGTCTAATGGTTTAACCAAAAGTATCTCAAATTTATCTCCTCTAAATATTAGTCTTCGAGATACCTGAGATGGTTCAGGCAAACCCCTATCAAAATTTCTTAAAAAATTCAGTCCCTCCTCAAGTAATCTTCCTGTTGGGATGGCTATTTTTAAATTCATTCTAAAAATTTAACCTCTCCCTTTAATTCAGCTATATTTAGATTCTCAGAATAGGGGATAAAAACCGCTTTATTCCCCTTTCTTCTTTCTTCTGCTAGTGTTTCATAATATTCCAAATACCTCTCTTTATCTCCTATAAATATCTTTATATCATTATTAAGATCACTCAATACAGAAGTTAACTTCTCCTCTATAAAGGCAAACCCAATTCCGAAGATTTTTTCTCCCTTTTTATTATATTGAATATAACTTCCTCCTCCTCCTAAGGGAGTTTTTAATTCCTTCAGATAGACTTGAAAGATTAAGCCATTATAGTAATTAAATGGTCTAAATAATAAAGGAGAAATCATAATCTTATTTTTATCTATCCCAATCTTCTCAAGTTTTCTTTTAAGATCATATAATTTTTCTATTTCAAATTTCAATTCTAAATTTCTAATTTCAACCTTGGGATAAAAGATTAAACTTTTAATATCTTCAATTACTCTCCTTTTTTCCCTTGAAATCTCATCAATTAAACTCACATAATCTCTTTTTATCAAATATTTTCTTAATTTATCGATTTTTTCCTCCTCAAAATTCTTCCAAATATTTTCCCAAATCTCTGTAGTATTTATTTCTACAATAAATTCTTCTATATTTAACTTTGATAGAATGTTAAAAATTATACTTAATCCTTCAATATCTCTCCATTCATCTTGAGAATTAATAAGCTCCCATCCAATTTGAAAATTTTCTTTAACTATACCATCTTCTAAAGAAAAAATTGGCCCCATATAATATACTCGAACAGGAATTTTATTATAACTTATGTTTTGAATCACTAAAGAAGTGATCTCAGGTCTTAATGCAAAAATTCTTCCTTTTCCATCTATGATCTTTACAATATTATTCTCTTTCCAAAGAGAAGGCTCTCCTAATATTGGAACTTTAATTTCTCTATATCCCCATTCTTCTAAAAGATTTCTTATAATTTTCTCAATCATATCTTTCCTTTATCACTTTAAAGTATTAATGAGTTAAATTATAAACTAAAAAATTTTTCTGTCAAGGATAAAAATCTTCCTCATTTTTCTTCCTTGACAACTATTTTCAATTTTTTTAGACTGAAGAAGTAATGGAAAGAGAAGAATTTTCTGAAATCCTTTCAGAGAAATTAAAAGATTTTGGAATTTCTTTATCTTTATCTCAAGAAGAGATGTTTTATAAATATTTGGAAAACCTGATTTTATGGAATAGAAAAGTAAATTTAACATCCATCGAGAAAGAAGAAGAAATTATTTTAAAACATTTTATTGATTCCTTAACATGTAGTTTAGCTCTTAGGGAAGAAAAAATTGAAAAAGTAATTGATGTGGGAACAGGAGCTGGCTTCCCTGGAATTCCTTTAAAAATAATTTTCCCCTCTTGGAAATTGACTCTATTAGAATCTCAAAAAAAGAAGATAGAATTTCTTAATGAATTAGTATATATTTTAAAATTACAAGATGTAGAAATTATTTGGGATAGAGCGGAAAATCTTGCTAAGAATGAGAATTATAGGGAAAATTTTGATTTAGTTTTAGCAAGGGGGGTAGCAAAACCCAATATAGTTTTAGAGTATACAATACCCTTTGTAAAAATTGATAAAATTTTTTTAGCCCAAACAGGGGAAAAAAACTTTTCGGAATGGGAAAAGGTAGTTAAGATCTCTGAAATTTTAGGAGCAAAATGGGACAAAACAATAAGATTTAAGTTAGATGATTGGAACAGGATACTTATTATATTTAGAAAAATTAGGAATACACCTAAAAACTATCCTCGAAGACCTGGAATACCAGAAAAAAGACCTTTAAACTCTGACAGGATTTTATAATATAGGAGGTTTTTTATGAAGGGTTTAAGAATTATAGTCCCTAAAGAGTATGAAGTTATTCTTGAAGAATTTGAAATTGAAGAGAATAAAATTAAAGAAGATGAAGTCTTGGTAAGAAATATTTATACAATGATAAGTCCTGGTACGGAGCTTTCTATCTATACAGGAGTAGATCCTGAGGTTTATATTCCTACATCTTGGTGTCATTATCCCTTTAAGCCTGGCTATATTGGTGTAGGAAAAGTTATCAAAGTAGGTAAAGAAGTTAAGGATTTAAAAGAGGAAGATATCATTTATTATTTTTCAAATCATTCTTCTCACTCAATAATAAAAGCAGGAAATACAAATGATAAAAGCTTTTTTATTAAAGTTCCATCAGGTATAGATTTAAAATTAGTCCCAATTACAAGATTTGGGACTATTGCTCTTACATCCTTAAGAGTCTCCTCCTTTGATTCAGGAGACAGAGTGGCAATAGTGGGTTTGGGACTTGTTGGAAATTTAGCTTCTCAAATTTTTAAAATTGCAGGAGGAGATGTGATTGGGATCGATCTATCTAAGAGAAGAATAGATCTTATGAAAGAAGCTGGAGTTGAAAAATTAATTAATTCGTCAGAGTTAGATTGGAAAAAAGAATTAATAAAATTTACTGATAATGAAGGAGTGGATATTGCTATTGATGCTGTGGGAGAGTCAAAGATAGTAGTTGAAATTGCAGAATTTGTAAAAGAGATGGGAGAAATAATTTTACTTGGTACTCCCAGAAGAAGTTATGAGACTAATATTACATCATTATTAAGGACTGTCCATTTAAGATGGGTAACTATAAAAGGCGCTTTAGAATGGTGTTTCCCTTTGTACAAATCTATAGGAGTTAAATTTTCTTATGAGAAGAATTCTCTATATATTCTTGATTTAATTAGAGAAAAGAAATTAATAGTAGATAATTTAATAACGCACATTATAAAACCCCAGTATTTTAAAGATGCATATGATGGACTTATTAACAAGAAAGATGAATACCTTGGGGTTTTAATAGACTGGAATATTTAGTTAGTGACTCTGTTATAAAAAGTTAAAGAAGAGTTATGGTATAATTGATTTACAAAATATTTTAGAAAGGGAGAAAAATATATGAATATTGTAGAGGTTAAAAATAAAAAACAGAAAAAGGATTTTATTATGTTTCCCTTTAGGTTATATAAAAATGATCCTTTATGGGTCCCTCTATTAATTAGAGATATGAAGAAAATTATTGAGGGAACAGGAAGTCTTCTTTTTCAAAGTGGCCCCCATACTTTTCTCTTAGCTTATGAAGGAAAAGAAGTTGTTGGAAGATTGGCAGTGGGAATTGATGAAAAATTAAATAAATTAAGAAATAAAAAAGAGGGATATATTACTCTCTTTGAATGTGTTAATGATAAAAAGATAGCCTTTAGCTTATTAGATACCGCTATATCATGGTTAAAAGATAAGGGAATGAAGTATGTATCGGGCTTTGTTTCTCCAACAAATGGGGATGATTTTAGAGGAATGCTTGTGGAAAATTTTGAGGATCCACCTTTAATTTATACAACCTATAATCCTCCTTATTACGTAGATTTTTTTGAAAATTATGGATTTAAAAGGGATCATGTATTCTTAGCCTTCAAATATAATTTAAAATCTCTTCCCTTAGATGATGCTATAAAAGCTATTGAGTATGCAAAGAAAAAATTCGGATTTATAACAAGACCTGCAGATTATTCAAAAGTTGAAAGAGAAGCAAAGGCCTTACAATACATTATTGAAAGAGCAGAAATTCCCCTGGAATATGATTATCTTATTCCTCCAACTCAGGAAGAAATGCTTTCCTTAGCTAAGGAATTAAAAAATTTCATACCTCCAAACTTTGTTCAACTTGCCTGGGTAAAAGATGAACCTGTTGGCTTTGCAGTAGCTATCCCTGATTATAATCAAGTTCTCAAGAAATTAATGGGAAGATTATTCCCTTTAGGATTTTTAAAATTTTTATGGTACAAAAGGAAAATAAATAGAGCAAGAGTTTTTTTATCCTTTGTTTTACCAGAATACCAATCAAAGGGCATTCCCGCTGCTCTTTTTGTGGAACTTTTGAAATATGCAAGAAGCTTAGGTTATGAATTTGCAGAGGGATCCACAATAAATATAAATAATGTGAAGATGTGCAAAGAGGCAGAGGGTGCAGGAGGAATTCCTTACAAAAAATTTGCTATTTATGGAAAAGATATTTAACTTGACAAATACTTATCTTATCTTATACTATACAAAGTTATTAAAAAATTATAAAAAAGAGGTGCAGAAAGGATATGGGTAAAGAAAAGACGTTTTTAACACCTGAGGAATGTGAAGGTCTTGCTGATATTTTTAAGTCTCTTTCAAGCTCTGTGAGAGTTCACATTCTTTGTACTCTTTCCGATAGCGAAAAAAGTGCAGGAGAAATTGCAAAGGAAGTTAATGCATCTTTTGCAAATACCTCTCAGAATTTAAAAGACCTTTATAACTTAGGTCTTTTGAAGAAAAGAAGAAGTGGGCAACATGTATATTATTCCCTTGCCAGTGATGATGTAATAGAATTATTGAGATTAGTTTATAAAATTCGATATAGAACGCCAGTAAAATAATTTATTTTTTGAAGAGGGACCGGAAAAGGAGCAAACCGGTCCCTCCTTTAGATTATTAGAATTGGATGGAGCCAGAGAGAGAAGCAACTAAGGGCATAGTATTCTGAATTGTTTCCACAATGGAACCTACTGCTTCATATCCAAGTCCTAAATCTAATCTAAAAAGTAACAGATTTACTCCTGCACCCAGGGTGTAACATAATGGTTGGAAATTGATATCCAATATAGCTCCACCTCTTACTACAAAGAATAGTAATGGTTGTTCTACTCCTAATCTATATAAGGTGGGCTGGAAGTTTTTATTTAAATCCACATCAAAGGCAATTCTTGTGGAAAGAACAGGAAGCTTTAATAGGGCTCCTAACTTAAGGTTAAGTTCTGGTGTACCAAATTCTACTTCTATATATTCAGGAGGAATAGAACCTGATTCTGAAAAGGAACCATAATTTTTCATATCTATCCCTACCAAATTCCCGCTCTCATAAATAGGGATAAAATATCCTATCTCCCCTTCCCAACTATATTCTCCACCAATCCATTTTGCGTAAACATTTTGAGCAGAGATTCCAAGGGCAAAGTTTTCTGAAAGCTTTAACCAAGCCCCAAGATCAATTGCCCAGTTTTTAATATTCAAATTTCCTTTTCCATGTTCTATGTAATCATATCCATAATTACCGTATACACCATATGCAGGTTCTTCATAGAGAGATGAATACTCAAGTCCTGCAACATCTACATATGAAACTATATATTCGTGAGAATATAAAAAAGCATTCAATCTTAGGTTTGCCCCAACATTTAGTTTAATCCTTCCTAGATCAATAACAGGAAGTCCTAAGGTTAATGCACCATTTAGATTTAAAGGTGTATCAAAATATATATCAAAATATACTACTGTTTCATCGGGGGTTACTGCACTAAGATTTTTATATTTGTAATATCCCAAATCTAAGCCTGCATCTCCCCAAAGGGTTACTCCAAATCTTCCGATTCCCAAGTTTGCATATCCTGTTAAAAAGCCATTAAAATCTACTGTATCATTTGGTGGTTCTCCTTGTCCAATAATATCTATGTACTCCATTATTTTGCTAAATTTATTCCATTCTGTTTCATCAACTGGCCAAAAGCCAAGTCCTGCTTTTAAAGAGAAACTATTATATTCCCCCATTAAAGCAGGATTAAATATCGCAGATGTAGGGGAATCTCCCAATGCAGTCATTGCCCCTGCCATTCCAAGAGCTCTCGGATCCTTTGCCAAGGGAAAGAGAGGATGAAGTGAGACCTCCACAGCATAGGTGTAAACAGGAACAAAAAGGAAAATTAAAGTAAGGAGAAGTATTAATTTGTTTCTCATTTTCAAAATCCTCCTTTTAAAATTTTTATTAACTCTCATTTTTATTTTATCAGAATTTCCTTTATTTTTCTCCCATCTTAGAATAAAATTTTGGAATTACCTTGTCTGTGATTTTCGTCACATATTTTTTGTGATTTTTGTCATATAAAATGATATAATCAAATAAAAGAACTCTTTAGAAACTTTGGAGGCAGAAAATGAAAAAGGATGAAATCTTTTTAAAAGAAGACGATTTTTTTAGAAGTCAAATTTATAGATTAGTAGATTGCTTTTATAGGCAGGGAAGTAAAGTTCCCTTCCAATGGGGAGCTTGGATCCCTGCGGTAGATGTTTATGAAACAGAGGATAAGATAGTAGTATTGGTGGATATTGCTGGGGTAAATAAAGAAAATATTGATTTGACTTTTCAGGAAAATAAACTTCTTATTAGGGGTACAAGACCTGTAAGATCCTATTCTAATCCTGAAATATATTACCAAATGGAAATAAACTTTGGACCCTTTGAAAGAATTATTAATCTTCCTTGTCCTGTTGATGCAGAAAAAGCAGAAGCAATTTATAAGGAAGGATTTTTGGAAATTGTGCTTCCTAAAAAATAAAAGAGGAAGGAGGAAAGAGTAATGGACGAACAAGAATTAAAAAATATTGAGAACATCCCTGAGATTCTACCCATCCTTCCCTTAAGGGAAACAGTTGTTTATCCCCAAATGTTAATTCCTTTAGTAGTGGGAAGAGAAAAAAGCTTAAAGCTTATAGAAGATGCCATTTCAGGGAACAAACTTATTGGACTTTGTATGCAAAAGACTCCTGTTGAAGAACCATCCTATGATGATATACATAGAATTGGAACCGTTGGAGTTATTGTAAGGATGTTGAGATTTCCTGATAATACTATAAGACTTTTTGTTCAAGGACTTCAGAGAATTAGAATAGAAGAATTTATTCAAAGTGATCCGTATTTTAAGGCAAAGGTATCACTAATTAGTGAATCCTATGAGAAGGATATTAAGATTGAAGGTGCAATGAGAAATCTTATATCCTTATTCCAGAAGATGGCATCCTTAATCCCCCAATTTCCCGAGGAACTTTTAATTAATGCAATGAATATTCAGGATCCTGGAAGATTAGCAGATTTTATTGCCTTTAACATAAATATAAACGTTAATGAAAAACAGGAGATTTTAGAGACTATAGATATAAAGGAGAGACTACAGAAATTAACATATTTCTTAAATCGAGAGATCGAGATCCTTGAAATAGCTAATAAAATTCAAAATGATGTAAAGAATGAAATAGAGAAAAGTCAAAGGGAATATTTCCTAAGACAACAGATGAAAGCAATACAAAAGGAATTGGGAGAGATTGATCCAAGAGAAATGGAAGTAAATGAGCTCCGCAAAAAACTACAGGAGGCAAATTTACCCCCTGAAGCAATGAAGGAGGCAGAGAGAGAATTAGAAAGATTAGCACAAATGCCCCCTGCATCCGCAGAATATACTGTAACAAGAACTTATTTGGATTGGATGATTTCCCTTCCTTGGAATAAAAGTACCTTTGATAATTTAGATATTCAAAAGGCTGCTCAAGTATTAGATGAAGATCATTATGATTTAGAAAAAATAAAGGAAAGAATCTTAGAATATTTAGCAGTAAGAAAAATGAAGGAAGATATGAAAGGACCTATCCTTTGTTTTGTAGGTCCACCAGGAGTTGGAAAAACATCCCTTGGGAAATCTATAGCAAGAGCTCTGGGAAGAAAATTTGTGAGAATATCCTTAGGAGGAATTAGAGATGAAGCAGAAATAAGGGGGCATAGGAGAACTTATGTAGGAGCTTTACCAGGAAGGATTATACAGGGAATGAGAAAAGCAGAGTCCAATAATCCTGTTTTTATGTTGGATGAAATTGATAAGATAGGGACAGATTTTAGAGGAGATCCTGCTGCTGCCCTTTTAGAAGTTTTAGATCCAGAGCAAAACAATAGTTTTGTAGATAATTATCTTGGAGTTCCCTTTGATTTATCAAAGGTAATGTTTATTACCACTGCGAATGTTCTTTATACAATACCTCCTGCCCTATTAGATAGAATGGAAGTATTAGAACTTCCAGGCTATACCGAATTAGAAAAAATTGGAATTGCAAAGGGATATTTAATTCCAAGACAGCTTAAGGAGCATGGTTTAGACCAAGATAAATTAGAAATTGAAGAATCTGCTATAAAAAAGATAATTAGGGAGTATACAAGAGAGGCAGGGGTAAGAAATTTAGAAAGAGAGATTGCAACTATATGCAGAAAAGTAGCAAAGGGATATGCAGAAGGAAGCATAGATGAGAAAGTTATTGTTAATGATGAAAATATTAATAAATACTTAGGTCCATCAAGGTACATTTATGGATTAAAGGGAGAGAAGGATGAGGTAGGAGTAGCAACAGGGTTAGCATGGACAGAAGCAGGAGGAGATGTTCTTTTTGTAGAGGTATTAGTAGTGGAAGGTAAAGGAAATTTAATACTGACGGGTAAATTGGGAGAAGTGATGCAGGAATCTGCAAAAACCGCATTATCCTATGTAAGATCTAAAGCAAAGGATTTAAATATAAACTATTCAATATTTGAAAATTCCGATGTCCATATTCACTTACCTTCAGGAGCTATTCCTAAGGATGGACCTTCTGCAGGAGTAACCATTGCTACCGCTCTTGCTTCTGCATTAACAGGAAGACCCGTAAAAAAGGATATAGGTATGACAGGAGAGATAACATTAAGAGGAAAGGTTCTACCTGTAGGTGGAATTAGAGAAAAGGTTTTAGCAGCTCATAGAGCAGGTTTAACTTCAGTTATTATGCCAAAAGAGAATGAAAAGGACTTAGAAGAGATCCCAGAACAGGTAAAAAAGGAAGTTAAATTTTATTTTGTGGAGCATGCTGATGAAGTCCTCCAGTTAGCATTATTGGAGGTGAAGAAAGATGATTCTAAAAGAAGACTTGAAGAGATTAGGGAGCCTTAATTTTTCTCCCTTTTTTATAACCTCTTTATATCTCAATATCTCACCCTTAGAATATCCAAAGGGTGAATATAGACTTATTTGGAAAAATTTTCAGAGGGAGATAACAAACTTCTTTGTTGAAAATAGAGAAGTGAAAAAATCCATTTTAGATGATGCAGAAAGAATTTCAACCTTTCTTGATCGTGAAATAAATATATCTGCAAATACCTTAGTTATCTTTAGCTGTAGCGCTAAGAATTGGTTTGAGGTCTATCCCCTTTATCCATCTTTAAAATCTAAATTAGTAATAGAAAAGGATCCTCACACAAAACCTCTTATTCGATTAGTAGCATCCCAAAATCCATATCTAATAATATTATTGAGTAAAGATAAAGCAAGAATATTTAATTATCATCTTGGAGTACTAAAGGAGGAAGGGGAAGTAAAAAGTGAAGTACCAAAGAAGCATAAACAAGGAGGATGGGAAGCATCAGATTGGCAAAGGTGGCATGAAACTCATGTTATTTGGCATTTGAAGGATGTTATTGAATATATAAAGAAATTTGATGGAGAGAGAAATATTATTATAGGAGGAAATCTTCAGTCTATATCTGAGTTCAAGGAATTGTTACCTAAAAGCCTCCAAGAAAAAAT
The DNA here is from genome assembly GCA_938034905.1 of uncultured bacterium. GTDB lineage: Bacteria > Dictyoglomota > Dictyoglomia > Dictyoglomales > Dictyoglomaceae > NZ13-RE01. Next base: position 27,892 of record CALHLF010000041.1, read on the forward strand.
AATTGGGAATTTTAATTTTGATGTCACCCCACCCATAAAGGAACTCTTAGATAAAGTTGAGAAATTTATTTACGAATATGAGAAGAAAAATGTGGAAGAATTAGTAGAAAGAATATTTACAAACACTAAGAAGGGTAAAGACTCCACCTATGGATTAGAAGAAGTAGCTTTTACATTACATGAAGATAGAATTCAAACATTAGTAGTTACAGAAAACTTTGAAAAAGAAGGATTTCAATGCCCAAAATGTCTTTATATAAGTCCATACTTAGAGAATTGTCCCTTTTGTAATATAGAAATGGAAAAAAGAAATGATATTGTAGATGAGATTATAGAGGAAGCTATTAATAAAAAAGCAAAATTAGTATTTATTAAAGATAGTAACTTGGGAGGAAAAATCGAAAATATTGGAGCAATCTTAAGATTCTAAAATAGGGGGGAATTTCCCCCCTCAATTTATAATTTTTCTGCAACTAATCTTGTTATATCCGCTAACCTACAGGAATATCCCCATTCGTTATCATACCACGCAAATACTTTTACAAGATTGCCTCCAATTACGATGGTGGAAAGAAGATCGACAACAGTGGAATAAGTTATTCCTTTGAAGTCTCCTGATACAAGCTCTTCTTCTGTAACCCCAAGAATTCCCCTCATTCTTCCCTCTGCAGCCTTCTTAAATGCAGAATTTACTTCCTCTACTGTTACATCTTTTTTAAGAACACATACTAAGTCTGTTACTGATACTGTAGAAACAGGAACCCTTAGTGCAACTCCATGCATCTTACCATCAAGTTCGGGAATAACTTTTCCAATAGCCTTTGCTGCTCCTGTGGAGGTGGGAATAATATTTAATGCTGCAGCTCTTGCTCTTCTTAAATCCTTGTGAGGAAGATCTAATATTCTCTGATCATTAGTATATGCATGGACAGTTGTCATTAGACCCTTTTCAATTCCAAAATTATCAAGAAGAACCTTTGCTACTGGTGCCAAACTATTTGTAGTGCAGGAAGCATTAGAAATTATATGGTGTTTTTCTGGATCATATTTTTCCTCATTTACTCCAAGGACAATAGTAATATCTTCTCCTTTAGCAGGTGCAGAAATTATTACCTTTTTTGCACCTCCAGAAGTTATATGTACCTTAGCCTTCTCTGCATCAGTAAAGAGTCCTGTGGATTCTATAACTATTTCCACCCCAAGATCTTTCCAGGGAAGTTTTGCAGGATCCTTTTCCGAAAACACTTTTATCTCTTGTCCATCAATAATAATAGAAGTATCAGTATATTTTACTTCCCCTTTATAAATCCCATAATTAGAATCATACTTAAATAGATGGGCTAAAGTCTTTGTATCTGTGATATCATTAACAGCGACAACTTCAACTTTCTCCTTATGAAAATCAAGCAAAGCCTTTAGTGCTTGTCTACCCACTCTCCCAAATCCATTAATTCCTACTTTTACTGCCATAAAGCACCTCCATAATAAATTTTAAGATATTTTTCGAAGCTAATTATAACATAAGTAAAATCAACCTATATGTTAAAAATTTTTTAAAATCAAATACTCAGACTTAAAAGTTTTCCTGGGACAAAAACTATCTTTTTAGGATTTTTATTCCCTAAGTATCTTTTAACATTTTCTCTTTGGAGAGCAATTTTTAGAGCTTCTTCTTCAGTAATATTGGCATCAACTTCTACTCTATCCCTTACTCTTCCATTTATCTGAATAACTAAGGTTACTACCTCCTCTTTTATTAAATCAGGATTATAAGAGGGCCAAGGTTGTAAATGAATACTATATTCATAACCTAACTCTTGCCAAAGTTCCTCAGTTATATGAGGAACAAAAGGAGCTAAAAGCAGAAGTAGATTTTTAATGCATTCTTTAAACAATTCTGTTTTTCCATAGTTGTTTTTGTAATTTACCAACTCATTTAGGAATTCCATCATTGCAGCAACTGCGGTATTAAATTTAAAAGAAATTATATCTTCTGTTACCTTCTTAATGGTTCTATGAAGACTTCTTTCCAATCTCTTATCGTCTTCAGGATTATTCCCTTTAATTTCGCTCTCCTCTAAAACTAATCTCCAAAGTCTATTTAGAAATCTATAAGCTCCTTCTACTCCTTCATCACTCCATTCCATATCAACTTCTGGTGGTGCAACAAATAGAATAAAGAGTCTTGCAGTATCCGCACCATAATTCTCTACCATATAATCTACGGAAACTATATTTCCTAAGGATTTAGACATAATTTGTCCATCCTTATACACCATTCCTTGGGTAAATAATTTTTTAAAAGGTTCCCTTACAGGACTATATCCTGCATCATACAAAACTTTTGTTATAAATCTTGAATAAAGAAGATGTAAAACTGCATGTTCTATTCCACCAGTATATTGATCTACAGGAAGCCAATACTCTGCTTTAGATTTTGAGAAAGGTTCTTTATCATTATGGGGATCAGTGTATCTAAAATAATACCAAGAGGAATCAACAAATGTGGCAAGGGTATCAGTCTCTCTTTTTGCTTTATCTCCACACTTTGGACATTCTGTATTAACAAATTCCTTTACCTTTGCAAGGGGACTTTCACCTGTTCCTGTTGGCTCAAAATCAGAGATATCTGGAAGAAGCACTGGGAGATCCTCATAGGGTACAGGAACAGTCCCGCAATTAGGACAGTAGATAATAGGAATAGGTGCACCCCAATACCTTTGTCTTGATACTAACCAATCTCTCAATTTATACTGAACCTTTCTTTTTCCAATTCCTAAATCTTCAAATTTATCAATAATTTTCTTCCAAAAGTCAGAGCTTTTCATCCCATTATATTCAAAAGAGTTTATCATAATCCCTTCTCCTTCATAAGGAAGCTTTGGCTCCTCTTCCCCATATGGGGTAATTACAACTTTTATTGGAAGATTATATTTTATAGCAAATTCATAATCTCTCGCATCATGGGCAGGAACAGCCATTATTGCCCCTGTCCCATAAGTATAAAGAACATAATCTGCCACATAAATAGGCACTAATTCCTTACTTAGTGGATGAATAGCATAGCTTCCAGTAAATACCCCTGTTTTTTCTTTTTCAAAAGCAATCCTTTCGAGTTCACTTTTATTTTTCGCTCTTGTAACATACTCTCTCACTTTATCTAAATATTCAGGTTTAGTAATTTTCTCCACCAATGGATGTTCTGGAGCAAGAACCACAAAGGTAATTCCAAATATAGTATCGGGTCTTGTGGTAAATACATAAATTTTTTCTTTAGAGTCTTTGATTTCAAAATAAAATTCTAATCCTTCCGATTTTCCAATCCAATTTTTCTGCATTAATTTAACCTTTTCAGGCCAATCCTCTAAGGTATCAAGATCCCTTAAAAGATCCTCTGCATATTCAGTTATTTTAAAAAACCACTGCTCCAGTTCCTTTTTCCCTACCTCTGATTTGCATCTCCAGCATTTTCCTTCCACAACCTCTTCATTGGCAAGGACAGTTTTACAATTGGGACACCAATTAACTGGAGCCTTCTTTCTATAAGCAAGTCCTCGTTCATAAAGTTTTAAAAATATCCATTGGGTCCATTTATAATAATCTGGAGCACAGGCAGTAACTTCTCTATCCCAATCATAAACTACTCCCATTTTAAATAGTTGTTCCTTCATCCTTGAAATATTCCTATATGTCCATTCCTTTGGGTGAACTTTATGTTTTATTGCTGCATTTTCTGCAGGTTGTCCAAAGGCATCCCACCCCATGGGATTCAAAACATTATATCCCCTCATAGTATAAAAACGAGCAATGAGATCTCCAATAGTATAGTTTCTCATGTGCCCCATATGGAGATCTCCAGAAGGATAGGGAAACATTACTAAGGAATAGAATTTAGGTTTATCTTTACTCTCTGTCACATAGTAAATTTTATCTTCTTCCCATTTTTTCTGCCACTTTGGCTCTATCTCTTGAGGATTATATTTTTTCATATTTCTCCCTCACTTTTAATGTTTTTTTAATTTATTGTGTATTATATAAAAAGAAAGGAGAAAGGTAAAGAGACTAAGAGGCTTTCTTAAATAATTTTTTACCACCAAATCTTAACTTCATAGTTAGTACTTTATCTGTGGAGAAAATTCTTGCAGATATAAAGATTAAAATAATAAATACTACAAGCATATAGATTATTCCATAAAATACCAGAGAATAATTACCTAAAAGAATATTTGAAGAAGCTAAAAAGGGATGAGAAAAGGGAATTGCTAAAACAAAAATCTTTATAGGTAGAGATAGAGAATTTATATCAGAAAAAAATGATAAAAAGTAGGGAATCATTATTAAAAAAATTAAAGGCAAAATCATACTTTGAGCACTTTTTAAATCTTCTGCTAAAACTCCCAATATTGTGGACAAGGCTAAGGCACATAAAATTGCTAAAAAAAGTGAAATTCCTAAAAGGATATAACCTGAAGTGGTAAGCTTTAAACCTAACTTTTGTATAATTTGAGAGGTAATTTCCGAAGTTCCTACTTCTCCCATTATTCCTCCCATAAAAGATCTATATCCCAACATATATATCCCAGCAGAAATTATTCCAACGATACCTGCCCCCATCATTTTTGCTATAACAATTTGTTTTCTACTTATAGGTACAGTAAGAAGAGTCTCTAAGGTTTTATCCTGCTTTTCCATGGCAATTGCAGAAAGGACCATTTGAGAAGTAAACATTATGACCATCATTAAAATTATAGGGATAAATATGGATTGAGAATAAATCATACTAATCACTTGAGATGAGGAACCTTCTGCCAATTTATCTTTAACAACAATAAATTCTTTACTTTTAATGGGATTCTTCAAGACTTCGGGATCTACTTCAGGAAATTTTGATTTTAAAAAATTATTAGATATAAATCTATTTATTGCATCAATAACTTGATTTATTAAAGAGGATCCTATACTGCTTCCCATAGATAAACTTCTTATAAAAGAATATATTTCAACTTCTTTTGGCTTAAATTTAGATATACTTTTTTCAAAGTCCTTTGGAATTACCATTAAAAAATCTATATTATTTTCCTTAGTATACTTAATAGCAAGATTTTTATCTTCTTTTTCAATTAAGTCATTAACAAGTTTTATCCTAAAATTTCCAAAAGATAAATTATTTAAAACCTCTGTTGAAAGATTTGATCTATCTAAATCTAAAACATAGATATTCCTTTTTTCAAATCCCTTTTTTGCCTCACTTTTTATTAAACTTCCCATAAAATTAAAAAGAATAATCGTAAAAATCAAAGAAACTATTAATTGAGCTGTAACAAGCTCTTTAATCTCCTTCTTAAGCAGATTACTAAATTTCTTCATTGAACAACCCTCCTAAAAACTTCTTCTAAATTTCTTGAAGAATATCTATTTTTCAGCTCTTCAGAAGTCCCTATTTCAAGTATCCTTCCATTATCAATAAGGGCAACTCTATCAGACAAAAATTCTATTTCCAACATGTTATGAGAGGAAAGAAGAACAGTAGTACCTTCTTTTACATATTCTCTTATAATTTCTCTTATTTCTAATGCATTTATTACATCAAGTCCTGAGGTAGGTTCATCAAGAATAGCAAGAAGAGGTTTTGTCATCAGAGCCCTTGCAATGAGAAGTTTTCGAATCATCCCCTTACTATATGTTCCTACTTTGTCATTTAACCTCTCTCCTAATCCCGAAATATTAACTGCTCTTTCAATAAAGGTGTTTGCTTCTCTTGAATCCTTAGCGTAAAAATTTGCCATAAATTTTAAATAATCAATTCCCTTCATATTTTTATATGCTCCTGCTTCCTCAGGTAAATAACTTATATTCTCTCTGACAAAATCAGGATTTTCCCTTATATTTCTTCCCCTAAAGAATACCTTTCCCTCAGAAGGGGAAATAAGAGTTGCTATAATTCTTAAAGCAGTAGTTTTTCCTGCACCATTGGGACCTATAAGGGCAAAAATTTCTCCTTTTTTTACTTCAAAACTTATACCCTTTAATGCAGTAATCTTTCCATAATTCTTTTTTAGATTTTCTACCTGAAGAATTATATCCATTGGGAAAATCTCCTCCTTTCTGTTAAATCATTTTCAATTATTTTACAATGATTTTTTATAAAAAATGTTAAAAGCATTTTAAAAATTAAACTTGAAAAAATTTTTCAACAAGAATATAATATAAGTGAAAAAATTTTTTAATAAGGAGATCTTAAATGGAAATAAAGAAAACCTTTAAAGATCTCGGATTAAGAATGAGTAAACAAAGAATGGCAGTTTTAGAGTTCTTTGAAGAAAATAAGGAGGGTCATTTTTCACTGAATGAAATTTATGAAAAGATCTCTCAAAAAAATAAAAATATTTCTTTTACATCTATTTATAGGGCCTGTAAATTACTTGAAAAATTAGGATTAATAAGACATATTTCTTTTGAAGAAAGACACATACATTATGAGAGCAATTTGACTCCACATCTTCATTATCAATGTCTTATATGTGGAAAGATTATAGAAGAGAGCCCAGAATGGTTAAGAGAACTGAAAAAAAAGTTAGATATTAAAGACTTTTTAATAACCTCATATAGGATTCAAATACATGGAATTTGTAAAGAATGCCAGGATAAATATCCTGAAGATATTAGAAGAAAACTAAGGACTTAAAGATAAATATGGTAAAAATTTTATATGAGATGAATAAAGGAGAAAAAGGAAAGGTTTTATCAATAAAGGGAGGAGGGGGAAGAATATTAAGATTAGCAGAACTTGGAATAGTTCCTGGAGAAGAAATAATTCTCATACAAAAAAGTTTTGGACCTGTAATTGTTAGAGTAAAGGATACAAACTTAGCCTTGGGAAGAGGAATAGCTCAAAATATATTAGTGGAGGTAGAAAATGGAGAAAAAGAAAATTAAAGTTGCTCTTTCTGGAAATCCTAATGTAGGAAAAAGTACTGTATTTAATCTTCTTACTGGATTAAGACAACATACTGGTAATTGGCCGGGTAAAACTGTAGAAAGAAAAGAGGGAATTTATATAAAAGATGATTATATCTTAGAAATCACAGATCTTCCTGGTACTTATAGTCTTACCTCTCGCTCCCTTGAAGAGATTATTGCAAGAGATTTTATAATAAAAGAAAAACCAGATATTGTCGTAGTTATAGCAGATGCCTCATCCTTAGAAAGAAATTTGTATCTTCTTGTTCAAATTTTAGAATTACATTCCCAGGTTATTTTAGCCTTAAATATGCTCGATCTTCTTTCTGAGAAAAAATATAAAATAAATTTTAAAAAATTAGAGGAGAAATTAGGAATTCCAGTAGTTCCCATGATAGCGAGTAAGGGAATGGGAATTGAGGAATTAGTAAATAAAATTATAGAAGTTTTTAAAGAAGGACAAAAATCTTTACCAAGGAAAATAGATTATGGTGATTTGGAGGAAATTATTGAAAAAATAGAAAAAAATTTACCAGAGAATTTAAATGGCTATAATTCTCGATTCGTAGCAATAAAATTATTAGAAGGAGATGAAATTGTAAAGAATTTTTGCAAAGAAAAGATAAATTATTACGAGATTAAAGAATTAATAGGAAAAAGAGAAGATACCGCTATACTTTTGGCAAATTCAAGATATAATTGGATCAAAAATATTTTAATAGATACCTTAGAGAAACCAAGAACTCCAGTTATTACATTTAGTGATAGATTAGACTATTGGTTTACCCATCCCATCTTTGGACTTCCTGTAAGTTTTATTATCTTAGGTTTAATCTTTTGGATAACATATACTTTGAATAATTTATTGGCTGACCCTTGGGAGAATTTTTTAGGTTTTTTACAATCTTTCCTTAAAGGACTTTTATTTTTCTTGCCAAATTTTTTGAAAGAATTTATTTTTAGTGGAATTTGGGAAGGGGTATCTATTTTATTAACCTTTATTCCTCTTATTATCATATTTTTCTTCTTTTTAGCATTATTAGAGGATACAGGATATTTAGCTAGGGTTGCCTTTGTTACAGATAGAATGATGCACATCCTTGGACTTCATGGAAAAGCCTTTTTACCTCTGATGATGAGTTATGGATGTAATGTTCCAGGAATTATGACAGTAAGAACTTTAGAGGAAGAAAAGGACAGAAAATTATTAACTCTTATAGATCCTTTCATTCCATGTGTCCCAAGAATTCTTGTATCAGCTTTCTTTGCCAGTGTTTTTTTTCCTAAATATGCAAGTCTTGTTCTTCTTTCTCTATATATTATTAGTTTTTTAGCAGTATTTATTAGTGGAAAAATTATAAGAAGATTCCTTTTGAAAACATCTTTTTCCCCTTTAATTATGGAACTTCCTTTATATAAATTTCCTAATCTCAAGGTTTTAGGATTATATGTTTGGGAAAAATTAAAAGCATTTCTGCAAAGAGCAGGTACAGTTATAGTCTTTTTATCTGCTATATTATGGATTTTGGGAAATTTTCCATCAAATAATATAGAGAAATCATTCTTAGCATCTATAGGGAAATTTTTCCTTCCATTATTAAAGCCTCTTGGTTTCAATTGGCAATTACTTTTAGGACTTATTACTGGGTTTGTAGCAAAAGAAGCAAGTCTCTCTACCTTATCTACTGTTTATCAAGCCAGTGGGGAAAATCTAAAAAATATTCTACTTTCTGAAATTACTTTGCCCACTGCGTATAGTTTTATGGTCTTTCAAATCCTTTATATTCCTTGTGTTGCTACCGTTGCAACTATCTATAAAGAAACAAATTCTAAAAAATGGGTCTTATTTAGTGTTATCTACTCTTTAGTTTTTGCATATTTTGTTTCTTTTATAATATACAGCCTATTGAGAATTATCTTCCATGATTAAAGAAATAATTGAATATCTTGAAAAAATTAAAATTGTAAATGAAAAAGAAATAAGAAGAAAGTTTAATCTTTCCCTTGAGGAATGGGAACTTATTCTAATTCAATTAAAAGATTTAGGATACATTAAGGAAAAAGCATCTACCCCTTCCTGTAAATCCTGTCCTTTTCTTAAATCCTGCTCTCAAGTATGTCTGATATCTGACTCCTTATCTCTTGAACCACAGAAGAAGGATTAGGATGAGCAGTAATAGGTCTTCCAATCACCAAGTAATCAGAGCCCTTTTCTAATGCTTCTTTTGGTGTCATTATTCTTTTTTGATCATCCTTTACATCCTTTGTTAATCTAATTCCTGGTGTTACGATTAATAGCCTTTTTTTAAGACCCCTTCTCAATAACTCTATCTCTTGAGGAGAAGCAATAACACCATCTAAACCTGTCTCTTGAGCTAGTTGAGCAAGGAAAAAAACTTGTTCAGGTAAAGAGCGGGACACACCCCAACTTCTTCTAAATCCTTCCTCTGAAAAACTTGTTAAAACAGTAACCCCTAATAAATATGGAGTTTCTTTTTTGTTTTTAATTCTATAATTTTCTGTAACTTCTACTGCTTTTCTCAACATATCTTCTCCTCCTAAAATATGTAAAGTAATCATTATAGGTTCTAATTCTAAAAGTTTTTCTATAGTTCTTCCTACAGTATTGGGTATATCAAAGAGTTTCAAGTCTATGAAAACTTCTCCTCCCATATTTTTTATTTTTGATACAATCTGAGGTCCTGCAGAAACAAATAATTCTAATCCTACTTTAAAATTTTTTACAAATGGTAAAAGGTTTTCCACCATCTTTAAAGCCTGAATTTCTGTAGGAAAATCTAAGGCAACAATTAATGGGTCTTTCATAAAGAAACCTCCTTTCTTTTATGAGCTAAACCTACTAAATCTTCGATCCTTTCTTCTTTAAAATAATTCTCAAGTTCCAATATAATTTCTTTCCCAATATTAGGATTTATGAAATTAGCAGTTCCAATTTCTACTAAAGATGCACCTGCTAATATATATTCCATTACATCACCAAATTCCATTATTCCCCCACAACCAATTATTGGAATAGAACTTTTTTCGTAAACTTCCCAAATATATCTTAAAACTAAAGGCTTAATAGCTGGACCTGAAAGACCTGCAAATATTCTTTTAAATACAGGTTTTCTTTCTTTCCAATCAATAGCCAAACCCAAAAAGGTATTAAATATAACTACCGCCTCTGCCCCTGCATCTTTTACAAGATTCACCACAGGAATAATTTTTCCCACTTCTGGTGACAATTTTACCCAAACTGGTTTTTGGGATATTTTTACAATACTCTTAGTCAATTCATAAAGAATATCAGGATCTAATCCAAATTGTATTCCTCCTCTATCTACATTGGGACATGAGAGATTTATCTCTATCCCTGATATATTTAAGTTTTTTAAGTTTTTTGCTAATTCCTGATATTCCTTTATGCTTTCACCTGCTATAGAGACAAAAATATTTGTGTTAATTTTTTCCAAAAAGGGCATTTCATAATAAATAAATTCTTCAAGGCCTGGATTTTCTAATCCTATAGAATTTAAAAGACCACAATAAGTTTCCCAGATTCTTGGTGGAGGATTTCCCTTTTTGGGTTTTAAAGTTATACTTTTTGTAACAAATCCACCTAATATTTCCAAGGGATAAAATTGAGATATTTCTTTCCCAAAACCCGAAGTCCCCGATGCTAATAAAATAGGATTTTTAAATACTAAGCTTCCCACTTGAATTTTTAAATTAGAGTTCATTCAAAATTTACCTCCACCCCTGAAACTACAGGTCCATCTTTACATATATGTAAGTTTCTTTCCTTTCCAGGAAAAATACATCCTAAACAGATTCCAATTCCACATCCCATTCTCTCCTCTAAGGAAATATAAAGCTTACTTTTATCTTCTACTCTTTTCCATAATTCTTTTAGCATAGAAATAGGGCCACATGCATAAATCCTATTAAATTCTTCTAAGTTTTCTATAAAATCTAAAATCTTACCCCTCTCTCCAATACTTCCATCTTCCGTTGTTATTAAAAAGTAATCACTTCTTTCTTCAAAATTTTTCCAAAGCTTCTTAGAAACTTTAGTATAAAAACCTATGAAGGAATAAATTTTAACACCCTCAGGTAATAAATCTAAAAGAAAGGATAAAGGAGCAATTCCCATTCCTCCCCCAATAATAGTTATCTTCTCATTTTTTTCAGGAAGAGGGAAGTTGGTCCCTAAGGGAGCTAAAATTCTCAATCTATCCCTTTCTCTTTTCTTGCTTAATAAATATGTTCCTTTCCCCTTAACTTGATATAAGAACTCTATAGTATCTGAAGATATTTTATAAAAACTGAAGGGTCTTAAAAGAAGAGGATCATAAGAATTATTAATTCGTATCATTGCGAATTGCCCAGGTAATCCCTTAATATAAGGTTCATTTTTTAATTTTAAAACAAATATATCTTTATCAATTGAAATATTTTTAACTATCTCAAATTCCCTGAACATTTATTATTTTTCCCTCTTTAAAAACTATCTTACCCTTTACTATGGTTAAAACAGGCCATCCCCTAAGACGCCATCCCTTAAAAGGGGTATTTTTACCTTTTGAAAAGAATTCCAACGGATTTACAACTTTTTCTTTTTTCAAATCAATAACAGTTAGATTTGCTATATTCCCCTTCTCTAAGGGAATGTAAGGAATATTAAGAATTTTTGATGGATTATAACTTATCTTTTTTAAAAGTTTAGAAAGGTTTAGTTTTCTAGATAAATGGCCGTAAGTTATTATTAAAGGAATTATGGTTTCTAAGCCTGATATTCCAAATTCTGCAAGATTATATTCCTTCAACTTGTCATCCTGATGGTGGGGAGCATGATCCGAAACAATAGCATCAATAATGTCTTCTTCTAAAGCTTTCCATAAAGCTTCTTGATCTTCTTTCGTTCTTAGAGGGGGGTTTACCTTCGTATCTGGATCATAGTTTGTTTCTTTAACATAATCTTCAGTTAGAATTAGATGATGAGGGGTTACCTCACAGGTCACTTTAATTCCATATTTCTTTGCCCACTTTATCATCTCAATACTCTGCCAACAAGATACATGAGCAATATGTAATTTACCACCAGTCAATTGGGCTAAAAAAATGTCTCTTGCTACAATACTTGCCTCTGCAGTCCAAGGCATTCCCTTTAATCCTAAAATGGTAGCTGTTTTCCCCCAATTTATTGATCCCTCCTGGGTTAAATTGGTATCTTCACAATGCTCTATTATTGGAGTATTAAACATTTTTGAATATTCTAAAGCACATCTTAAAATCTCACTATTCATAACACAATCTCCATCATCAGAGAAACCTACAACACCTGCTGAATACATGTCTCCCATCTCTGACAATTCTTTTCCTTCTCTTTCCTTTGTAATTGTTCCAATGGGATATATATTAACAAGACCTATTTCCTGTGATCTTTTATAAATATATTCAATAGAAGATCTCTGATCCAAAGGAGGAGAGGTATTTGGCATGCATGCTATAGAGGTAAATCCACCTGCTACAGCAGACATACTTCCTGATAACAAATTTTCTTTCCATTCAAAACCTGGCTCCCTTAAATGGGTATGGATATCCGTTAAACTGGGAACTATTATTTTCCCTTCCCCATCAATTATTTCCTGAAGATCATCAATTTTCAGATTTTCTCCTATATCCTTTATTATTCCATTTTCTATAAAGATATCCTTTTTTTCTTCAAAATCTTTTTCAGGATGAATTAAGAGAGCATTACGAATAAGAAGTTTCATCAATTCTCCCTCCTCCTAATAATAGATAAAGAAGTGCCATTCTTACAACAACTCCATTTCTCACTTGCTCATTTATGACTGAGTAGATGCTATCTGCAACCTCTGAAGATATTTCTACCCCTCTATTCATAGGACCAGGATGCATAACTAAAACATCTGGCTTTGCTTTTTTTAGTCTTTCAGGGGTAATTCCAAATAAAAAATGATATTCTCTTAAAGATGGGAAAAGTCCCTTCTTTTGTCTTTCTAATTGGAGTCTTAAAATATAGATGATATCTGCATCTTCTAAAACTTTATCAATATCATAATTTATCTCAACTCCTAAGTCTTCTATTCCTGGTGGAATTAATGTACTTGGTCCACATATCTTTACCTCACTTCCCAAAATTTTCCAGGCATAAATATTAGAGCGGGCAACTCTACTATGCATAACATCTCCTATTATGGCAATTTTTAAATTGTCTAATCTTTTCTTTTTTTCAAATACTGTAAATACATCTAAAAGGGCTTGAGTAGGATGTTCATGCATACCATCTCCTGCATTAATTACAGAACAAGTCAGGTTTTTTGCAAGAAAATAAGGAACTCCTGAAGAATTGTGCCTTACAATAAGGGCATCTATTCCCATTGCCTCCAAGGTTTTTACTGTATCCAATAAACTTTCTCCCTTTTGAACACTACTTACAGAGACAGAGATACTGATAGTATCTGCACTTAAATATTTTGCTGCCAATTCAAAAGAAGACCTAGTCCTAGTACTGGGCTCGTAGAATAGAGTACAGATGGTTCTTCCTCTAAGAGTAGGTACCTTTTTTATAGTTCTATTTAGAATCTCCTTCATAGAAATTGCAGTTTCTATGATCAATTCTATCTCCTCTTTTGTTAAACCCTCTATACATAAAAAATCTTTATATTTCCATACCATATTTATCACCTCACTCTTCTTTCCATTCTGTGATAACTACTTCATCTATTCCATCAGTTTCCTCAAGTCTCACTTCGATCAGCTCCTTTCGAGAAGTAGGAACATTTTTCCCAACATAATCTGCTCTTATAGGAAGTTCTCTATGTCCCCTATCTATTAAAACAGCAAGTTGAACAGTTTTTGGTCTTCCCAAATCTACAAGGGCATCTAATGCAGATCTCACAGTCCTTCCTGTATATAACACATCATCAACTAATATTACATCTTTCCCATCAATAGAAAAATTAATCTCTGTTTTTCCAACCTTTGGTTGCTCTAATCTAAGATTTAAATCATCTCGATAAAGAGTTATATCTAAGCTTCCCACGGGAATTTCTTTTCCTTCTATCTCTCTTAAGTATTTTTGAAGTCTATAAGCAAGAGGAACTCCCCTTTTTCTAATTCCCACAAGAACAATATTATCAACGCCTTTATTCCTTTCTACTATTTCATGGGCAATTCTTTTTAGAGATCTTCTTATTCCCTCCCTATCAAGAATTTTTGCTTTTTCCTGATAAATCACTTAAATTTTCCTCCTTTCAATAAAAAAGCAGGCTTTACCCTTTTTAGGGTAGCCTGCTTTTTCCCAATTTTATAGAATTTCTTTATCAACTTTCCTCCCTTTTTAGCCTCACAGGGCTAAATTAAAGGCCTACATATTATAGAAGAGATATAAGGTTATGTCAATAAAAAGATATCTGCACCAAAATGACAAAAAATTCCAAAAAATATCAAAAATTTTATATTAATTTGTAAAAATTTGAGATTTATAGTTTAGGTAAAATTTAATTAAGGAGGGTTTACTATGAGAGCTCTTAAAAAATGTCCCTTCTTTTCCTTGTATTCCTCTTACTTTTTTCTCTCTTTATAGGATCTGCTCAAGAAAAAATTAAGATTAGAGCGGTAACATATTTCACAGGGGAAGATCCATGGACAAATGTATGGCAAAATGTAATAAAAGAATTCATGAAAAAATATCCAAATGTAGAAATTATTGATGAAGCTACACCTACCGCTGGAGATTTAATTAGAACAAAGATGAAAACAGATTTTGCCTCAGGAAATGAACCAGACGTAGCTTTCTTTTTTATAGGAGCAGATGCAGAGCCTTTGCTAAAGACAGGAAAAGTATACACCTGGGATGAAGATTTAGAAAAAGATAAAGATTGGAGCAAGAATTTTTATAAAGGAGCTTTAGAGTTTGCAAGATATAAAGGTTCTATAAAAAATTATGATGGAAAAATTTATGCTCTTCCCACTATTGGGTTTTATGAAGGACTATTTGTAAATAAAGATTTGTTCGATAAATATAATTTAGAGCTTCCTGTAACCTGGGATAAATTATTAAAGGCTATTAGTGTTTTAAAAGCTAAGAATATAATTCCTATAGCAGGATCTATTCTTGATTCCTACTATTTAATTGAAACTTTAATCCTCTCAGCAGGAGGTCCAGAGGGACATAATACCCCCTTCCATCCATCTTGGGAGACAGGTCTAAATTATATAAAAAGATTATATCTTCTAAATGCATTTCCAAAAGACTCATTAACTCTTAAAGATGAACAAGCTAGAGAATTATTTTACAATAAAAAAGCTGGAATGATGATAAATGGATCCTGGTGTGTGGGGGGATTAAAGGATAAAGTAAATACGGTAATAATGCCTGTACCTGTAATTCTAGGAGGTAAAGCACATCCAACAGATATAATTGGAGGATTTGGTTCTGGATGGTATGTAAGTAAAGAACTTAATGAAAAAAAGAATGGTATACCTGTTAAATTTGTAAAATATATAACTTCTCCTGAGGTTGAAGCAAAATTTATTGCTATAGGCGGAGTTCCTGCTATCAAATGTAAAGTTGAAAATGTATCACCTGCTGCCCAAAGTGGATATGATATGATGGAAAAAGCAAGAACTGTTTCCATGCCTATAGATGCTCAAATTAATCCTGAAGCTTTTACCTATATAAGAACAAATCTTGCATATGTTGTAACTGGGAAGAAAACAGCAAAAGTCTTATTATCCGAAGCAAGAAAAATTCACGAAGAAGCCAAATGATAGGATGTTAATTAATGAAAGGGGTGCCTATAGGCACCCCTTTTAAATTTTATCAAAAGGAGGTTTAAAAATTGTTTTCTCAAACAAAAAAATATGTATTGATTTTTTTAATTCCATCGTTAATTTTAATATCTACATTTGTTTATTATCCTTTATTTTCTACAATATTTTACAGTTTTTATAATTGGAGAGATTTTTCAAATTTCAGGAAATTTATAGGCTTAGGAAATTATGAAAGATTAATCAAAGATGTTGCTGTTCATAAAGCAATTATTAATACATTTATTATGTTAATTACTGTTATACTATTTCAGGTGGGATTTGCTCTTATTCTTGCTCTAATGGTGCATTATTTACAAAAAGGGTATAAATTCTTTAGAACTGTTTATTTTTTCCCTGTAACTATTTCTGGCACAGCTATTGGGCTTATGTTTTATTTGGCATATGGTTATGAGTACGGATTTTTAAATTCAATTTTAACCTTCTTTGGAAAAGATAAAATAATTTGGATAACAGAAAATTCAGCATTATTTATGGTATTAATTCCAATAATATGGCAATATGTTGGATTTTATTTTGTTATATTTTTAGCTGCTCTCTCTAAAATTCCTCAAGATTTTTATGACTCTGCCTTAATTGATGGTGCATCAAAAATTTATAGTGCAGTATATATTTCTATTCCTCTGATATGGGATGTCATAGCAGTATCTCTCTCCCTTGCAATTGTAGGAACTTTTAAAGTCTTTGATATTGTATATGTAATAACAGGGGGAGGACCAATGAATGCAAGTCAAGTTTTAGGAACTTATCTACACAGTGTAGCTTTTACTGGACAAAACCAAGGTTATGGTTCAGCAATTGGTACACTGATTATTTTTTTAGGTCTTTTATTATCTGTAATTACTAATAAGTTTTTGAAGAGAGACAGAATAACCTATTAAGGAGGTTTAATTATGAAAGGAGAAAAATTTTCTATTCTAAATGTTTTATCTTATCTTATATTAATCCTTTGGGCAATATCTACAATATCTCCCTTTTTATGGGTTATAAATAATTCCTTTAAGACTACCTCGGAAATTTTATTAAATTCCTTAAGTTTTCCCAAAGAACTCTCCTTTAGAAACTACCAGCAATTGGGCAATTATGGTAATATAAATATGTTTAAAGGTTTCTTTAATAGCTTTATAATCTCAGGAAGTGTTGTCTTATTAGTTTTATTTATTTCAAGTTTAGCTTCTTTTGTTCTCTCAAGATTTGATTTTAGAATCAATAAAACATTTAATTCCTTTGCTACTTTAGCAATGTTAGTTCCTACTTTTTCTATTGTTATTCCTGCCCTTATTTTGGTAAGAAAATTAGGAATAAGTGGCAGTTATCTATCTTTAATTTTACCTCAAACAGCCCTCAATTTACCCTTTGCTATTTTAGTCTTATCAAGCTTTATGATAACTCTTCCTAAGGAATTAGAAGAATCTGCTCTTATTGATGGTGCTAATTTTTTAACTATTCTTTTCAAAATTATATTACCCCTCTCCATCCCAGGTATCGTCACTGTAGCAATTTTCGTTTTTTTATGGTCTTATAATGATTTATTCATGTCCATGATTTTAATCCCAATAAGAGAAAAGCAACCTATATGTGTTCTTTTGTCCTTAGTATCTAGTATTTATGGTACAAACTATGGAGCAATGATGTCTGCACTTGTTATTACTATTATCCCAGTTCTTATTTTATATATCTCTCTTCAAGAGTTTGTAATTAAGGGATTGACAGCAGGTGCAATCAAGGGTTAGACTTTGAAAAGTTTTATAGGGGGATGATAGTATTTTAAAGGTCTTAATCGTTGAGGATGAACCTATAATTTGTAATGGATTAAAAAAATTCATTAATTGGGATAAATTTAACTGTACATTGGTGGAAACAGCGGAAGATGCTATAGATGGTCTATATCTTATAGAGAAATTGAAGCCAGAAATTATAATAACTGATATAGTAATGCCTGGAATGAGTGGATTAGAAATGATTAAAAGAATTAAAAGAAAATCTCATAATGGGAAAATAATAGTTATTACAGCATACAGAAATCTTATTTATGCTCAAGAGGCAATTAAACTTGGAGTATTTAGACTACTTTTTAAACCAATAAAAATTGAGGAATTAGAAGAGAGCATAAAAGATGCCTTGGAAGAAATGAATATAGAGTTAAATTTAAATGATTTGGATTTCAAAGAAAAAATAATTGAAATTCTAAAATCAGCAACTCATAAAGATAATTTTAGTTTTCTTACAAAAAGAATTATAGAATATACAACTCAAAATTATAACAATAAAAATTTAACCTTGAAAGATTTATCAAAAAATTTCTATGTTAGTTATTGGCATTTATCAAAGATTATAAAGAAAGAGTTAAACTTAAGTTTTAATCAGTTAGTTAATATTATAAGAATAGAAAAAGCAAAAACACTTTTAACTTTTCCTAAATACAAAATTAATGAGATTGCAGAAATGGTAGGGTATAACGATACTACTTATTTTTGGAAAATCTTTAGAAAGATGACGGGAAAAACTCCTCGTGAATATAGAGATGAAAAATCTTTACTATAGTCTTTCTCTTCGAAATAAACTCTTTATTATCTTCTTTATAATTATTCTTGTACCATCTATAGCTTTTATATAGAGGAAAAAGTAGAAGATCTCATAAAATTTACTCAAGAGATACTATATAATGATTTTCTCTATAAAGTTAATATTTCTATTTATAATATCTCCTCATCAAATAATATTATCTTTTATGATTTTAAAAGAAAGGTTGAAGAGTTTCTAGGTTCAATACTTTTCTCAAGAAACGATATAATATCCATTTCATTCAAATTCTCTTCTAAAAACTTTTTATTTAGTGTTTCCCGTTCCTCTCAATTATTCCCTGAAGAATTAATAAAAACCTTATATTCTCAAAGTTTAATTTTAAAAGGGAAACCATTAATCTATCTCAATATTTCTTCCCTGAAAGAGCCGGAAATTTTTATCTCAAGAATCGTTTATGATAGAAATACCCTAAGAGAGATAGGTTTATTAATAGTCAAAATAAACTCTTATATAATATTCGATAGTACAAAATTCTTACAGGATATTAATTGTAAGGATATAATTTTTTCTAATGAAAATAGAATAATTTTTTCCTCAAATGAGAAAGAAAACATTGGATCTAAAATAAATATAAAAAATACCAAAGATGTCATATCTCTAAGTAAAAAAATCAGGAATTTAAATTGGTATATTTACTTGTTAATTGATGAAAAACAACTTTTAGCGCAAATTTATCCTATTAGTAAATTATTATTTTTTATATTTATTTTAGTCATTTCTATTCTTTTTGTTATTATTAACTTTATATATAGAGATATACTTTTTCCTATAAATACCCTTATAGAAAGTATGAGAAGGGTAGAAAAGGGAGATTTAAAAATAAATTTAGAAACTCAAAGGAAAGACGAGTTAGGTTTTCTTATAGAATCCTTTAACAGTGCTATCTCTAAGATAAACAATCTTATAGATACAGTCTATAAAGCTCAAATTATTGCTAAAGACTCTCAGATTAAAGCACTACAATCTAAAATAAATCCTCATTTTATCTTTAATACTTTAGAAATGATAAGTTGGAAGGCAAGATTTTCAGGTGCAGATGAAGTTACAGAAATGATAGATGCCTTTTCTAACATACTTGCAGCCCATATGAATAAAGAAGATAAACTCCTTATAGAAATTAAAGAAGAAATCAAATATTTAGACAATTATATATATTTAATGTCAAAAAGAGTAAATTTTGAATATATAAAAGAGATTGACGAATCTTTATTAAATCATAAGATACCTGTTCTTATTATTCAGCCAATAGTTGAAAATGTCTTTAAGCATGCTTTTAAATTTAAAAATAGAAAGATGAAAAACATTTTAATAATTAAAGTTTTAAAAGAGAATAACGATTTAGTGATATTAGTGGAGGATAATGGAAAAGGGATAGAAAAGAATAACTTAAATCTTTTAATATCCTCCTTAGATAAGGACAACGAGAACAGAGGCTTAACAAATGTCAATAGAAGAATAAAACTACTTTTTGGAGAAAACTATGGTTTAATCATTGATAGTGAAAAATATAAAGGAACATCTGTAAAAATAAAATTACCTTCTATACAATAGGAAAAGTTTTATAAGGGCCTGGTCTTTTCATTTTTTCAGTAGTTATTTCCGCTGCTTTCTTCAAGGCTTCTTTATATCCCAAATCTCTATGGATAAGATACGCAGACATACATGTATCTCCTCTTCCTGTTCTTCCCTCTAAGGTCCACTCTCCAAATTTTTCCTCGTAAATTTCTCCATTTACCCATAGGATTACACCATCCTTATGAGTTAATAAAATTTCCTTTGATCCCCATTTCGATATTAAATTTATAGCCTTTTTTAAATCCCCCTCTCCTGATAGAATCTCTGCCTCTTTAGAATCTATCTTAAATACATCTATTAAAGGTAAATACTCTTGTTTTTTCTCCCAATCTTTGTAAATCATTTTTCCGCCTTCATCTATATTTCTTAAGAAACCTTGAGCATCAAGGCCAAGAATCTTTCCTCTCTTTCTTAATTCTTCAATAAGTTCTTCAGGAAATTCACCATACCAAAGAGGAGTTATATGAATTATTTCCCCTTCGATCTCCTTAATATCTTCTAACTTAAAAGGATGTGATCTTTCCATCATTATGCTAATTCTGTCATCGGGATTATCTGAAGGCATAATATTCTTAATAGATGTTGTTCTTTCAGAAGGATACCATATCAATCTTATTCCATAATCTTCCATTTCCTTAAATATGTTTTTATCTTTTAGATTTACCTTTGTATAAACAGTAGTATCCCAACCATAAGACCTTGCTACAAAGGATCCATAGAAAACTCCTCCTCCTGGAATAATTTGTTCCTTTCCCTTTATCACATTTATATCCTTAGATACATGTCCTATAAAGATAATGGTTTTTTGTAGACCCATGTTTTTTCCTCCTGACAAATATTTATTAAATTCTAATCTTATATTATAATAAAAATCAAGATCTTTTCTTATTTTTGTATAGTTTTGGAGGTGAAACATGAAGGAAAGAAGAGAACCTGTGGTTTTAGAGAATCTGGGACAAAAAATCTTTGGGGTGATTCATATTCCTGAAAAGATTCCTGCTCCCTTTGTGTTATTATGTCACGGATTTACTGGAACAAAAATTGAACCCCACAGAATATTTGTAAATACTGCTGAAGCTTTAACAAAAGAAGGTATAGGAGCATTAAGAATAGATTTTAGAGGATCTGGAGATAGTGAGGGTTCTTTTAAAGACATGACTGTGGAAGGAGAGGTATCTGATGCGATAGTTGCATTAAATTATCTATCCAATAGTGACTTCGTAGATAAGGAAAGAATTGGAATTCTGGGATTATCTATGGGAGGTGCAGTAGCAAGTTTGACCTCAGGAAGAAATGACTTAGTAAAATCCTGTGTTCTTTGGGCTGCAGTATGTCATTTTAATATATTCTTTAATAGATCCCCTGAAGAAATGCAAAAAATAAGAGACTATGGAGATTTTATTGATCTTGGGGGAAATCCTGTGGGAAAAAAATTCTTGGCAGAAATTATCAATATAAAACCATTAGAAGAGATAAAAAAGAGGAAAATACCTGTGCTTATAATTCATGGAAGTGGAGACTTATTAGTTCCAATTCAACATGCGTACGACTATTACAATGGACTTAAGGATACTCATAAAGTAGAGTTAGAAATTATAGAAGGAGCAGATCACACTTTCAACTCAATAGAATGGGAGAAAAAAGTTATAGAAAAAACGGTAGACTGGTTTAAGAATACTTTATAGTAAAATTGGGGGAGCAGATATACTCCCCCAAAAATTTATACTCTTTTCATATACCTTTTTATCCACAAAAGTATTTGTGTGAATATTATCAGAATAGGAAGCTCAATAATAGGTCCAATTACAACTGTTAAAGCAACTAAAGGATTAGCAGGAAAAGCTGAAACAGCAATAGCTACCGAGGCCTCAGAATTTCTCGCAGTAGTAGTAAAGGATAATAATGCCATATCGCCATAAGGTAAACGAAATATTTTTCCCAGTATAAGACTCAGTATAAAAATAGAAAAGAAATATACAATTCCAGGTAGTATCATAACTATAACAATAGATGGATTTTTAGTAAGAATATTTCCCTGAGAGGCAAACATTGAAATAATAACTACAATTAAAGCAACAAATTTAAGCCAAGACAAAAACGGCTTAAAAGTTTCTTCAAAATAATTCTGTCTTTTGATTTTAATAAAAAAACTTCGAGTAAGCCTTCCTAAAAGAAGAGGTAAAATTAAGAATATTCCAATACTCTTTAAAATTTGAAAAATATCTACTGAGATAATTTTGCCCGCTAAAAAACGAAGATAGACTGGCATCAAAGCAATCTGTAAAATAACATTCCAAGCTAGAAGAGTTATACCTAAAGGGACATTTCCTCCAGCGAGATCTGTAAAAATAAGATACCAGCCAATACATGGGGTAATCAAATATAAAATTAAACCCACCCAAATATCAGGATAAGACTTTAAAAAAATATAACCTAAAAGCCAGGCATAAAGAGGAACTACTAAGAAATTTACTATTAGTGCAATGAGAGTAGTTTTGAGATTTTTAAAAGCTAAAAGAATTTCTTTGAGTTCTATACCTGTTAAAATACTGTAAATGACTAAAAATATTCCAAAGGAAATCACCCAACCAAGCGATACTGCAAATTTTGGAAAATATCCTGCAATAAATAAACCAATAAGAATTGAAAAAATAAGAATCATTGGTTGAATCTTATCTAATAAAGTTAAACCCCTTTTATTTCCTATACTATAATCCCTTCTTTCCA
Organism: uncultured bacterium; assembly: GCA_938034905.1. GTDB lineage: Bacteria > Dictyoglomota > Dictyoglomia > Dictyoglomales > Dictyoglomaceae > NZ13-RE01. Next base: position 50,602 of record CALHLF010000041.1, read on the forward strand.
TTTTTTTCAAGGTATCCACAAAAATACTGAAATTGCAGAAGGATTCTTTTATTAATCTCCATTTCCTAAATTAGATTCTTTCTACCAATCAAGAAGACGTTTCTCGCCTTCAAGCCTTTTAATTTCCGTTACATCTTGGGAAACCTCCAACGTTCCTAAATAATTACCATTTTTATCTCTAACAGCAAAATATCTTATATATATTAATCTACCATTTAAATTTATCCAGAAATCCGCATGATCTCTTATTCCATTTTTAAATTCCTGAAGAATTCTCTCTACAACATGAATACTTTTTTGGGGATGACATTGCTGAACTTTCCTACCAATAACAGCCCTCGTTCTTACAAAAATTCTGTCTTTAGTCTCATTAAAATATCTCACTTCATCATTCTTATCCACAAAAGTTATATCAACGGGCAGAGTATTCAAGACAGCTTCCAATTCTTCTAAAGAAAAATTTCCTGAATGAAGACTAACCATACCTTCCTTTTGAATTACCTCTTCTTTTATTTCTTTCTCAATAGGAGTAAGAACTTCTGGAGGAGTAAAGCAACAATAACCTATCTCATCAAATTGAAGTCTAATATCCTTCCATTCATCTTCAGTAATTACATGAAGTCCCATAGGGAACAAAATATTATTTTCTTTATAGAAGTGAGAAGAAAGCATATCTCCAAGTCCGATAGCTAAAACTTCAATCTTCCCTATAAATTCATCAAAACTCATATTATTATAGTTATCTACTATTTTATATAAATCCTTTTTTATAGCTCTTATTTTGTCATGCTCCATCCACATGATAGCAGGAGGCTCTTTAATACCGTGCTTTTCCAAGTAGGGAAACAAAACATTTTCTTCTCTTAAATAGTGTTTTTCAGATTCTTTAAAATGTTTTGCTATATTCTCTATATCTGATAAAATCTGTTTTTTTGTATCGAAATCATTAATAGCTTTCACTTCCTCTATTTTTTTCTTTAATAATTCAGAAAATTCAATAAGTTTTTTATGTTCCTCCATAAGTATAGTAACGGGATGCCCCTCCTGAGTCTTAGCTTTTTCCTTTTCCAAAGCCTCTTGAAATACTGCAAGATGCACTTCGCAAAGTCTCATAACCTCTTCCCTTGGCATTCCCTCTTGAATAAGTTCTTGTTCAATTTGAGCAATCTCTGTTGTGGTAACACTTCCGAAAAGTTCTCTAAACTCTCTTTTTAATTTTTCTGGATCTTCTCCTCTATGAATTTTTCTAATTAATTCCTTTAACATTTCCTTTCTTTCTATTCTCATACCAAAGAATTCACTCATAAAAATCCTCCTATTCTAATATTATTTTCTTTAGCTTTTCATATTCTTCATAAGTTATTTCACCTAAAGAAAGTCTTTTTTTAAGAGTATCTAAAAATTCCTCCTTATTATTCCTTATATATCCCTTAGAAAAACTTCTAATAGCATAAACAATTAATAAGATTATACTAATCCAGAAAAATAAGCCCAAAAGCATCATAAAGGACATATTCCAAAAACCTCCATTCCAGAAATAGGGAAATCTCCATCCCCAAAAACACATATTATTTACCTCCTTTTCAAAATATTTCTTTTTTTATTTTATACCATTTTAGTATAAAATCAAGATTTGAAATTTTTTAAAATTTCCCTTTTTATTTCGTAAAAAATTGTATCTCTATTGTTATAGTTTAGATAATAAATTCTTCCATATTTCTTAAAAGTTAATACAAAATCTCTATGAAGAGAAGCAATTATATTTCTCTCACTTTCTAAGAAATTAAATATTTCTTTTTTAAATTTTTCAGAAAAAAATTCCATTTTTCCTATCTCATCAAGAATAAGAATATCTTCATATTGATAAAAAATATGCTTTATTATTTCTTCAAATTTATCTATATTTAGAAAATATTTTCCAAACTTATAGGGAGTACTTTTATAAATAGATGCAAAATTAAATCTTTCCTCAGTTTTTAGATTTATCAAATCAAAGCCAATTCTTTTATTTCCTTCTCTTATCTCTTCAGTAATGAAACCATAAGTTGATATTTTAAGTTCCCTACAAAATTTATTAATCTTTTTAAGTAAAGTAGTTTTTCCTACACCAGGTTGTCCTGTTATGAAAATTCTCATATATTAATTATATCAAATATCTCAGTTTTTTTCTGTCTTTTATTTCTTTACTTAACAGAAAATTTATGCTAATTTATTAGACTAAATGGGAACAATAATTAACAGTATAGCAGTATTTATTGGTAGTATTATTGGTTTAATACTAAAGGGACGTTTCTCAGAAAGCATGAGAAAATTACTCATGGAAACCTTAGGATTAGTTTGTATTCCTTTAGGATTACAAATGGCTTTAAAAGGGGAAAAATTCCTTCATCTTGTGTTCAGTCTTGTCCTTGGTGGAGTATTGGGAGAAATGATTAATTTAGATGGAATTTTTAGAAAATTATCTGATAAAGTAGAAGAAAGGTTTAGTAAGGAAAGAGGTACTTTTGCAAAAGGTTTTTTAACCGCAAGTCTTTTATATTGCATCGGCCCTATGACAATTATGGGATCTATTCAAGATGGTTTAGGACAAATCCCAACAATTTTATTAACAAAATCCCTTTTAGATGGGACAGCATCTATCGCCCTTGCATCTGCCTTGGGAATTGGTGTTGCTTTTTCTTCCTTTTCAGTGCTTATTGTTCAAGGTTTTATAACTCTCTTTGCAAGTTACATTAGTCCGCTACTTACTGAATTTATAATTCAAGAAATGACTTCAGTCGGCGGAGTTTTAATTCTTGGAATAGCTTTGAATTTATTAGAGATAAAAAATATCAAAGTGGCAAATCTTCTTCCATCTTTAATTTTCATAATTCTCCTTTTAAAGATTTTTCCTTAAAATCCTAAATTCTCATTTACTAAAATCACTGTAAAGGGAGTCCTTGAAGGAGGAGCAGTTAAAATAGTAATAATTCTACACATTTTATTAGGAGAATTACATTCTTCTTCACAATAACCTAACTCTGCACAGGGAACATTTAAATTTAATCTTTTAGCATTTAAAGGAGCAGTAATGTTTTTTATACGCCATAAAGCAGTCTCTAAATTAACTACAATTTTATTTCTTCCTACTACAACAATAACTTGACCTGGTCCAAAAATCTGTGCTGAAACTCTATTTCCTATCCCATCTATATTTACCAATTCTCCTGAAAGAGTGATAGCATTGACACTAGATAAAAATACATCAGATAATAATTCCTTTTTCCTTATTTCTAAGTCCTGTTCAAAACTTAGACCTTCCTTCCAATGATGATATATAATATATCCTCTCTTTTCCAATTCTTCAATTATTCCTATCTGTCTTATAGTTACACTTCCACCTATACCAATAGTTGCTTCTTTAGGTATAATTTCTAATATTTTGTTTTTTGCTGAATCTTTATCCGAAACTAAAAAGACATTAAATCCTCTCTCTTTTAAAAATTTCTCAACTCTTTGTAATCTTTTTTCTTCTAACCAATTTTCTAAATCTCTCATTTTTTCACCTCTACTCCCATTCTATAGTTGCTGGAGGCTTATTAGTAATATCATAAACAACTCTATTAATACCAGTAACTTCGTTAGTGATCCTCGTTGAAATTCTCTCTAATATTTCATAGGGAACCTTCGTCCATTGAGCGGTCATTCCATCTTCACTTTCTACAATTCTTATCGCAATGGTATATTCATAAGATCTCTGATCTCCCTTTATCCCTACAGTTCTTACAGGAAGAAGTATAGTAAAAGATTGCCATATTCTTTCATAATTTTCCCATCTCTTAAGTTCTTCTTGCAAAATATAATCTGCAGATCTTAATATTTCTAACCTCTCTTTGGTAATTTCTCCAATTATCCTTACTGCTAATCCAGGTCCTGGAAAAGGTTGCCTTTTTATAAAGAAATCAGGAAGTCCTAATTTCCTTCCAATTATTCTTACTTCATCTTTAAAAAGATATCTAAAAGGTTCTAATATTTCAAAATTTAATTTTTCAGGAAGCCCACCCACATTATGATGAGATTTTATTTTTGATGGCTTTCCTGTAGATGAGTGGGCACTCTCAATAACATCAGGATAAAGGGTTCCCTGGGCTAAATAATGGAAAGGACCTAATTCTCTTGCTTTCTCTTCAAAAACTTTTATAAACTCATGCCCAATAATTTTTCTCTTCTCTTCAGGATCTTCTATACCCTTTAATCTACTTAAAAATCTTTCTTCACAATTTAATGTTAAGAGATTTACCCCCAAGCTTTTTAATGCTTCTTCCACCTCTTCTCTTTCTCCCCTTCTTAATAAACCATGATCTACAAAAATTGCTGTTAAATTATTCCCTATAGCTTTTTGTAAAAATACTGCCAATGTGGAGGAATCTACTCCTCCACTTACTGCCAAAAGAACCTTTTTATCTCCTACTTTTTCTTTTATTTCTTTGATATTTTCTTCTACAAATTTATCTAAATTCCAATCTTCTTTTGCCTTACAAATTTTAAAAACAAAATTCCTTAAAATTTCTTTTCCTTTATTTGTATGACTGACTTCAGGGTGAAACTGTAGAGCATAAAAGGGAAAGATTTTAGATTCTGCAGAAGCAATATAGTTATTCTCTGTATAAGCTAAAGGTATAAACCCTTCAGGAAGAGTCTCTACTATATCTTGATGACTCATCCATACAATCTCCTCTTCTTCTAATCCCTCAAAGAGAACTGACTTTTCTACTATTCTTATTCTTGTTAATCCATATTCTCCCTTTTCTCCCCTTCTTACTCTTCCTCCAAAAATTTTAGCTAATAATTGAAATCCAAAACAAATTCCTAAGATTGGAATTCCCATTCTAAAAATCTCCATGTCTATTTTAAAGTCCTCTTCATAAACACTACCAGGACCTCCTGATAGGATTATTCCCTTAACTTTATTTCCTTCTAAATCTTTTCTTTTTATACTCGGAGGAAAAATTAAAGAATATACATTAAGCTCTCTTAACCTTCTCGCAATTAATTGAGTATATTGAGATCCAAAATCAATTACACAAAACATCTTAAGAGACTCCTTGAACTTGTGATAAAATATTATATAAGATTTTCAAGAAAAGGGGGAATAGAAGATGGAAGAAAGAAAATGTAAGAATTGTAAATTTTTTCAACCAAATCCATCGGATCCCAATAAAGGAATGTGCTTTGGTATTCCAGTAAAAGCAGAGGGTTCTTGTCCTCAATTTGTTCCTAAGTCTTAAATACAACATTTTCAAGATTAAAATTAACATTTTCTACTAAATTTTTAAAGAAATTTTCC